>NZ_OY764865.1:0-300000 GCF_963668515.1 uncultured Ilyobacter sp.
ATATTCTTCTAGAATCAAACATTCATGAAAAACTAAATCACAGGCTGAAGAGATATGGCATAAGAAATTTTGAGGTAAGGCTTGTGTCGGGAGATTTTACAAAAGAGCTGCAAGAAGTAGACAATTCCATAATAAAAATAGAAAAAGAACTTGAGAAAAAAATAGTATCTGAAGAGACCAAAGGAGCACCCGCCAAAAAAGCTGCTCCTATAACTACATCAGAAAGTGGAGACGTAGTTATAGGTAAAATTATAAAAGGAAAAACCATATCTTTTGAAGCCTTTGGAGAGATATATGACGGTGAAAATTGTGTCCTAGAGGGGCAGCTCTTCTCCATTGAAAAAAGAGATCTTAAAAGTGGGAAAGTTCTTGTCACATTCAACATTACAAATCTTGAAAACTCAGTATCCTGCAAAAAATTTATGGAAAAGTCAGAAGCCGATAAACTTTCCATAAAGGAAAACATTTGGGTAAAATTAAACGGAAAAAAACAGCGGGATAAGTATTCAAACGATGAAGAAATACTAATGGTAGGCTCTATAAACATTATCGATTCAAAAACAACCGAGAGAGAGGACAGGGCAGAGGAAAAAATGGTAGAACTGCACACCCACACAAAAATGAGTGAGATGGTAGGTTCCATAGATGCTAAAAACCTCGTAAAAAGAGCCCTAAAATACGGCCATAAAGCTCTGGCGGTAACAGATTATGGGGGTGTACACTCCTTTCCTTTTGTGTACAAGGCGGCCAAAGGAAGTGACCTCAAGGTTATCTTTGGATGTGATGCGTATATGGTTGATGATACCCGTCCAATGGTTGAGAATCCTAAGGATGTTCTCATACAAGAGGAAACCTACGTTGTATACGACCTTGAAACTATGGGTCTTAACTCCCATGAAAATGAGATAATAGAAATCGGTGCCATAAAACTAAAGGGGACTAGGATAGTAGATAAATACTCTCAGCTTATCAATCCCGGAAAAAGTATACCAAATAAAATACAGGAACTTACAGGAATAACAGATGATATGGTGAAAGATGAGCCCTCTATAGAGACTGTTTTACCGGAATTTTTAGACTTTGCAGGAGATGCGACTTTAGTCGCCCATAATGCCAAGTTTGACATAGGTTTTTTGACCAGAGATGTGAAGAAATATACAGACATCAAAGACTATAAACCATCTGTCATAGATACTCTTCAGTGGGCTAGAGACCTTCTACCTGACCTCAGAGGACACGGACTAAAGTCTGTTACAAAGAAGTTAGGGGTAGCCCTTGAAAACCACCACAGAGCTGTTGATGACTCTCAGGCCACTGCCCATATGTTTGCTGTCTTTTTAGAAAAATTTATGGAAAAAGGAGCAGTTAAACTAAACGAACTAGACGGAGTCTTTCCTGTAAACATAAAAAAACAGGAGACTAACAATATAATGCTCCTGGTAAAAAATAATACGGGTTTAAAAAACTTATATAAACTCGTATCAGAGGCGCACATTAATTACTATGGAAGTAAGAAGCCTAGAATACCAAGGTCCCTTATAGAGAAAAATCGTGATGGGATACTTATAGGGGCAGCTATGAGTATGCATTTTTCAAATGAGGGGGAATTGGCCTCAGCATATTTCAGATATAATTTAGATCATCTATATGAAAAAATAAATTTTTACGATTATATCGAGCTTCAACCTAGGGAAAGTTACACTGAACTCTATGAAAAAGAGGGTACTGGAACTATAAGTTCCTTTGATAGTATAGAAAAAGCAAATAAATTCTTATATCACCTTGCAAAATCGAAGGATAAAAAAGTAATTGCTACTTCTAATGTTCATTACCTAGATGAAGAGGATCACAGAGTTAGAAGCATACTCCTCTATGGAAGCGGTAGTGTTTTCCGTGAAAAACAGTATAACTCAGACAACAAATTTTATTTTAGAACCACCAACGAGATGCTTAGAGAATTTTCTTATCTCGGGGAAGATATCGCCAGGGAGATAGTTGTAGAATCTACCAATGCTATCGCATCTGAAATAGAGAAAGTTCAGCCTGTACCAAGTGGATTCTTCCCACCAAAGATAGATAACGCCGAAGAGATAGTAAAAGAGATGACTTATAATAAGGCATATAAAATATACGGAAATCCTCTTCCTGAAATAGTTGCCCAGAGATTAGAAAGGGAGCTTAGGGCTATTGTAGGAAACGGCTTCTCTGTACTATATCTGTCTGCCCAGAAACTTGTAAAGGAATCTCTGGACAACGGTTATCTAGTTGGATCAAGAGGATCTGTAGGTTCTTCTCTTGTAGCTTTCATGATGGATATAACTGAAGTTAATGCTCTATACCCCCACTATATCTGTGCTGACGAAAACTGCAGGTATTCTGAATTTATGGACAAAGAGGGTGCAGGAGTGGATCTTCCTGACAAGAGCTGTCCCAAATGTGGAAAAGATCTCAAGAAAGAGGGACATGCCATACCTTTCGAGGTCTTTATGGGATTCAACGGTGATAAGGTTCCTGATATCGACCTAGTGCGAAACGTTACTCTGAAAGTAGCTTAGCTACAGGGATGAGTCACTTAACAAATAGTTAAGGAGAACTATATACTTGACAATAAAGAAATGAGAGGAGCCAAATGTCCTCAAATCTAGATTGCGATAATCCTCCCACATGCATATAGAAACTACTAACTATATATGTATGAAGCTGGGTGAAGTATGCTGAAGGTTGCCCTTAGGGAAACGACTATAGAAATATAGTTTGCAACTGATAGGTATGTCGTCTACAAAATATCTAGGGTTAGAATGTAGCCTGAATAAGCTACTGACGAAATTCCGAATGAAAGTGTCGAAATATGTCGAATCATAGAAATGTGATTCTGTTTAGGAAACAATCTCTGGCGTAGAGTTGGATTAGGTCTTCAACGAAATGGCTAAACACCATTGACGCTATAACTCTCAAGGCTGAGTTATATAGAGATCGGCACATAGGAATGACCTACGGGTATATGCATAGATAAAGTATATGGAACGTTGTAAGCAACGAACTGTTTTGAAACTCCCTTTGTAGAGGGAAGCAGTTGAATATAATTCAAGTAATTGATGAAATTTCTTTATCGTTGTGAAAGTAGGGGCACAGTACCTGTGAAACTGTAATAATAAGCAGTGGAGGGATAGCCCCAAGTCAGATTATTTATAATATAATCATATGATACACGATAGATTCGAGTAAGAGTGAAAAGAGCGAGTAACTTCCTATTCTTAGGGGGTGAGGTGACTATCGTAAACGTCGAACACAAGTATCTCACTAATATGAGATACTACGACAAAATTGAAGAGTTTTCCGACTTATATAAAAGATCTAAAGCTAATAAGAATTTTCATAAATTATACGAAAGAATAATTGATGAAAAAAATATACTTTTAGCTTATCGATGTATAAGGACAAACAGAGGTAGTAAAACTAAAGGTTGCGATAATTTAGATATTTCATTCTTTGAAAAAATGACACTTGATGAAGTAGTTACATTTGTACGAAAGTACTTAGGTAATTATCAACCTCGTAAAGTAAGAAGAGTATTTATTCCTAAAAAGAATGGCGAGAAAAGACCTTTAGGTATCCCTAGCATTAAAGATCGTTTAATACAACAATGTATTAGACAAGTACTTGAGCCTATATGTGAAGCTAAATTCTATGACCATAGTTATGGATTTAGACCACATAGATCAACTCATTATGCTCTAGGTAGAAATCTAAATTTAATCAACCACGCTAAACTTTACTATATTGTAGATATAGACATTAAAGGATTCTTTGATAATGTTAATCACAAAAAACTTCTACAACAAATCTACACTATGGGAATTAAAGATAAGATAGTTCTTAAAATTATTAGTAAAATGTTGAAAGCCGAAATTGATGGAGAAGGTATTCCAAATAAAGGAGTTCCTCAAGGTGGAATATTAAGCCCACTCCTAAGCAACATTGTTCTTAATGAATTAGATTGGTGGATAGCTAGTCAATGGGATACATTTCCTAGTAAGTTTCCATATGTCAATAAAGTTGGCAAACATGAAGTTTTGAAAAAAGCTTCTAATCTTAAAGAAATAAGAATAACAAGATATGCTGATGACTTTCAAATATATTGTAGAACTAAATCTTCTGCTGAGAAAATCAAGATTGCTGTCACTAAATGGCTCAAAGAACGTTTGAAATTAGAAGTTAATGAAGATAAGAGTTCAATCATCAATTTAAAAAACCGTAATGTGGATTACCTTGGTTTCAAAATTAGACTAAGAGAAAAAGGCAACAAGAAAACCCATTCTACTGAGATTAGCAATAGTAATGAAATTAAATTATACGTAATACTCAGGGAACAAATTAAAAATTTAATCAAAAACCCTAGTATACAAAGTGCACTCAAATATAATCAAACAATTGTAGGCACACATAATTATTTCAAATATGCTAGTCAAGTGGCAATTAATCTGAATAAGATAAATTGGTGGTTATACTTTCAATTAGTAAAACTAGAAAAGAAACGTGGTAAGCCAAATACTAAATTAAATAATTTCTACAACAGAACTTACGGTAAATATAAAACCTTTTCAATAAATGGCGTTGACCTTATACCTATACATGGAATCAATCATGTATATGCAAAACCTATAAATCAGAACTTATGCCTTTACACTGAAACAGGAAGAATTCTTGTTGGTAAAGCTAATCTAGATTTATCTGAACTAATAAACGAATTTATCAACAGAAGAAGTAATTATTACTCTTTAGAAATGATAAATTTTGGAGCTAGTTTAATCAACGCACAAAAGGGCAGATGTAGAATATCAAGTCTTCCATTAGAATATGATTTCGAAATACATCATGTTAAACCAAAAGAATTTGGAGGAACTGATGAATATAAAAATCTTATCGCAATTAACCCTAGGTTTCATAAACTAATACATTACTCTGTTAGTAAAACAATAAATAATAATTTAGATTTTCTAGCTTTAGAGCATATAGAAAAGATTAATCATTATAGGAAACTCGCCAATAGAACTATCATAGAATTGTAATATAAGGTCTGATGGAACGCCGTATGAGGTGAAAGTCTCACGTACGGTGTGGAGCGGGGGAAAAGTTGGAGATAATATCAAATTCTTACCTATCGCTATAATTTTTCTGGTGAGTACCAGTCTGAAATCCACAGGTACTGTGAAAGACTTTTCGGTAAGGAAAATGTATTCAAGGCAGGTACGATCTCAACTCTTGCTGAAAAAAATGCCTACGGATATGTAAAAAAATATTTTGAAGAGCACAATATCTCTGCGAGAAATGCTGAAATTATAAGGCTTGCAAAGAAATGCGAGGGAGCAAAGAAAACCACCGGACAGCATCCAGGAGGTATGATAGTAGTTCCTCAGGGACGCTCTATATATGAATTCTGCCCGGTACAAAAGCCTGCTAACGATGAAAAAAATGAGTCCATAACAACTCATTTTGATTACCATGTAATGGATGAACAGCTTGTTAAACTAGATATTTTAGGTCACGATGATCCCACCACAATAAAACTTTTACAGGAATATACAGGGGTAGATATCTATGACGTTCCATTAGCGGATCCAGAAACATTAAAAATATTTTCAGGAACTGAATCTCTTGGCGTTACTCCAGATCAGATCAACTCGGTTATCGGTACATACGGGGTCCCGGAATTTGGTACCCAGTTTGTAAGACAGATGCTCGTAGACACAATGCCTACTACATTTGCCGAGCTTGTAAGAATATCCGGACTTTCTCATGGTACAGATGTTTGGCTCAATAATGCCCAGGAGTTTGTCCGTAAGGGAGAAGCTACACTTTCTGAAATAATCTCAGTTAGAGACGATATTATGAACTATCTAATTGATTCAGGCATAGAAAAGGGAACTGCTTTTAAAATAATGGAGTTTGTACGAAAAGGTCGTCCAAGTAAAGAGGCAGATGCTTGGGGGGACTACTCAAAACTTATGAAGGAACACAACGTCCCTGACTGGTATATAGAATCTTGCAGGAGAATTAAGTACATGTTCCCCAAAGGTCATGCCGTTGCCTATGTTACAATGGCAATGAGGATTGCATACTTCAAAGTTCATTATCCTTTAGCATTTTATGCAGCTTACCTTTCAAGAAAAGCAGATGATTTTGACTCAGAATTTATGCTTTCATTGAGCAGTGTCAAAGAAAAAATAGATGAACTTTCAAAGGAAATGAAACTAGATGTAAGGCAAAAATCCCAGCTTGCCGTAAGTGAAATAATCCTCGAGATGCATGCTAGGGGATTGGAATTTTTAGGAATTGATATTTATAAATCAGATGGCTTCAAGTTCACTATAGAGGATGGGAAAATAAGAATTCCTCTAGTAGCTCTAAATGGTTTAGGTGGAGCTGTAGTGGAAAATGTAACAAAAGAAAGGGAGATAGGAAAATTTCTCTCCTATGAAGACCTTAAAAGAAGGACAAAAGCTTCACAGACAGTTATAGAAAAATTGAAAATAGTTAATGCTATCGATGGTTTGAGCGATACAAACCAAAAATCTCTTTTCTAGAAAATAAAAATATCAAGAGGCTCTCTGAAGTTTTTCAGGGAGCCTTGATTTATATAATTCGGCTTATAATATTAATTTATCCCCCCATTAATATTATAGAACCGATTTTTTTAAGTACATGGCATAGGTTCTTTTTTATTTATGAAGATATGTTGAAAAATTTAAAATATAATTTTTATAGAGGATATTTATATTTATAAACTAATAGTCATTTATCATAAAACTTTTTAAGAGGTTTAAAATGGAGATGTGTACCTTGTGGTTACATTTATGACCCTGCAATTGCTGATGAGGCTGGTGGGATAAAATCAGGTGTAAAATTTGAAGAACTTCTTGAAGATTGGGTATGCCCTCTATGCGGGGCACCAAAGGAAGATTTTGAGTCGGCTCAATAATTTTTAAAACTGATCAAAAAAATGCGGGACAGCTGTCCCGCATAAATTATTTTCTTATTCCTAATTTTGCAATAAGAGCTCTGTAACCGTCAAGATCTTTCTTCATCATGTAGTTAAGAAGTCTTCTTCTTTTTCCTACCATTTTCAGAAGACCTAATCTTGAGTGGTGGTCTTTCTTGTGTGTTTTTAAGTGATCAGTTAAGTGATTGATTCTTTCAGTTAAGATAGCTACTTGAACCTCTGTAGATCCCGTATCTCCTTCGAATTTTCCAAACTCTTTAACTAATTCTGTTTTAGTTTTCATTGCCATTTGTATTTCCTCCTAAATCTTTATTATCCAAGCCAAGTGAAGCGTTGGCAAACGCATAACCTAGCTCAAATTAAGATTATTCTATCACATTATTTGCTTTTTGTAAAATCCTTTCTACTAGCACAGTTATGAAAATAATTCTAGTTTAGTATAAAAAGAATTTTAGACACATACTTATTTTTACAAAATCCCATTGAAAAATCACACACCGCCGATTTTTTAGCTTAAAGCAAAAATAAAACTAGGAGCTAACGCTCCTAGTTTTATTTTATCTCTGAGTCATCTGTTTCAGATTTTTTATTTTCTTCACTAGCTTCAGTTGCGTTTTCGTTGTTTATATCCTCTTCAGTTTTGGTCTCTTCTTGAGGTTCTTCTTTTTCAGGAAGCTCTGACTTTAAAGGTTCTAGCTCTCCGCCTTTCATCAAAATATCCAGTTCTAAACCAGATATTGTTTCCCTGTCTAAAAGAGCCCTAGTAACTTTTTCAAGCTTCTCATAGTTATCTCTCAGTATCTTCTTAGAATCTTCATAAGCATCTGTTATAAGAATTCTTATCTCGTCATCTACATCTTTACCCGTGGTTTCACTGTAGTGTTTCTGCATGAATAGATCGCCTTCATTTGTGTTATCCAGTAATATTGGTCCAAATTTCTCACTCATACCAAACTTTGTAACCATAGCATGAGCTATCGCCGTAGCTCTCTCTATATCATTACTCGCTCCTGTAGTTATGTCTCCGAAAACAACCTCTTCTGCTGCTCTTCCTCCTAAAAGGGTTCTGATCTCAGAAAGGTATTCATTTTTAGACTTCAGATACCTGTCCTCTGTAGGAAGAGTCATGGTGTAACCCAATGCAGCCATACCTCTCGGTACTGTTGACACTTTATGTACAGGTTCTGTATAAGGCAGCACCCATTGTACAAGGGCATGTCCTATTTCATGATAGGCCACAATAATCTTCTCTTTTTCCACTATTACTCTAGATTTTCTCTCTGGACCTATAGAAACTTTTTCTGCGGCTTCTTCCAAATCCTCCATAGTGATAGTGTCCCTACCAGAACGAGCCGCCAATATAGCCGCTTCGTTCAGCATATTTGCAAGGTCTGCCCCAACAAATCCCGGAGTTTTTCTGGCTATTATATGCAAATCTACATCTGGTGAGAGTTTTTTACCCTTTATATGTACTTTCAGTATAGCTTCTCTACCTGTTATATCCGGCCTGTCTACTACTACCTGTCTATCAAAACGTCCAGGTCTCATGAGAGCCTTATCTAATATCTCAGGTCTGTTTGTCGCCGCTAGGACAATAATTGTCTCTTCACTGTTAAATCCATCCATCTCTACAAGAAGCTGATTCAGAGTCTGCTCTCTTTCGTCATTTCCTCCGCCCTGTCCTGCTCCTCTTTTTCTTCCTACAGCGTCAATCTCATCTATAAATATTATACACGGAGCATTTTTTCTGGCTTTATTAAAGAGATCTCTTACCCTTGAGGCTCCTACACCTACGAACATTTCAACAAATTCTGATCCCGATATACTGAAAAATGGTACTCCTGCTTCTCCTGCTACGGCTCTTGCAAGAAGGGTTTTTCCCGTTCCAGGTGCTCCTAGTAAAAGGACTCCTTTTGGAATTTTGGCACCCATTCTTTTAAATATCTCAGGTTCTTTTAAGAAGTGAACAACTTCTTCTAACTCGACCTTGGCTTCCTCTATACCTGCCACATCCTTAAATGTAACATTCGATATCTGTTCTCCATTTTCCTTTGCCTTGGATTTCCCCATATTAAATATCTGAGGTCCTCCTCCGCTGCCTTTATTCATCTTATTGAGCATAAATATCCATATACCTATGAGAAGAAGCATAGGGAACCATGATATAAACACATTTACAAGGAAAGGTACTCCCTCTGGTTCTACTGACTTTATATTTGCAGTTCCCTCTTCAAGAGCCCCTACAAGATTCTCGTCCTGAACAAGTCTGTCAGATATCATTCTGGCATTGACCTTTTCATCGCTGTCTTTTTTTACCGCATAAACATAGCCCTCTTTCTCTTGGACAGATTGGAAGGCACCGCTCCTAGACAAGTCTAGAAACTCAGTATAGGTCACTTCTTCGCTCCCTGTTTGGGATGTATCTGTCATGAGTGAAGGTATCGACATGAAAATTGTCACTATAAATAAAAGCATAACTATACTTTTAAAATTGAACTTACCTGGTTTAGGATTTTTTCCGTTGCCTCCCTCGGGATTTTGATTATCATCATTTCCCCGAGTTCCTCTTCCTCTCATACCATATTTTAGTTTTGCCTTCAGCTCTTTTTTTCTCTCTTCTAACTCATTATAGACACTGTCATCCTCTTTTTCCTCTTGTTTATCTTTCTTTTCCTCTTCTTTTCCATTTCCCAATTTTTCATTGTCTAAATTATCCTGATTTTCTTCAAAACCATTTTTTTTCTCCATATCATCACCTTGATTTCTGTCATCACTCACTAAAGTTGTCCTCCTCTACAGATAATTTTACAACTGTTTTCTCTGATTTAGCTGATTTGAATTTTTCGCTTCCCCTTACAGATGCTATCCATACTATTTCATCTTTTAATACTAAAATTGGAATAACTTCTCTTGCTTCCTTGGGGATTTTGTCATTGATAAAAATATCCTTTATTTTTTTTGAAGAATTCATTCCTACTGGTTGTATTCTGTCTCCAGATTTCCTTTTTCGGATCAATAGTTCAACGCCATCTTGCAGATTTGTACAAAATTCATTTTTTCCACTGGAATTGTTTATATCTCTAAAGGCCTTTATTCTATATTTTCCGTATTTGACTTCTCCGGGTATTTTCAGGAATACATCTTCTATATCATTTGAATCAGTTTCCTTTAAATTTACTGAAATTTTATCATATTCCTTTTTAAGTACTATATTTTTACCTAAGGACAATCTTTTACTTCCGCCCTTTTCCAATATATCTAGTATATTTTCTAATTTTTCTCTTGTAATCTCTATTTTGTATTTTTTTAAAAACTCATTTATTACTTTTCTTTTTTGATATTCATGAAGTTTTTCAAGCTTCTTCAAATTTAATTTTTCATCCTCTATATAGTCTGAAATATTTATTTTCAATAATTTATTAGCCTCTTTTATCTCCTCTATAAGAGAGAATACTTTCTCCTTAAAATTAACATTGTATTTCCCTTCTATAAAAGGTATGAGATCAAGTCGTATGCTATTTCTGGTATAGATATTTTCAAGGTTGCTAGAATCGATTCTATACTCTATTTTATTGCTGTCCAAATATCCCAAAATATCTTTTTTATACACTTCAGATAACGGACGTATAAAAATATCACGCCTTACAGGTATCCCCTCTAAACCTTCAAGGGATGTTCCCCTCATCATTCTAAAAAGAAAGGTCTCTATCTGGTCGTCCTTATTGTGGGCAAGGGCAACTTTATCAGCACCCCACTCTTTTGAAATTTTATAAAAAAAATCATATCGTATGGATCTACCAGCCTCTTCATCTCCGATTCCCTGTTCTCGGGAATATTTTTTTATGTCTGCCTTTTTTACATAGCATTTAATCCCATTCTTTTCAGCCAGTTGCTTACAAAATTCCTCGTCGCCATCTGACTCATCACCTCTCAAAAGATGATTTATATGAGCTAAGGCAATCTCTAGCTTAAATTCCTCTTTAATAGCAAGCAAAGCCTCAAAAAGAAAGACAGAATCCGGACCTCCTGAAAATCCAACTAGAATCTTCTCGCCACATCCAACAAGGTCGTTTCTAAGCACAAATTCTCGGACTCTTTCGATAACTTCCATATTTTTCCCCACGATTCAGATTTTAAAATAATTATAGCATATTTTGACCATTTTTCAACGTTTTTATTTCAACTCCGGTGTAATAGTAAAATATTATCTCTCTATATTTTTTGCCCTTTACAGCAAGACCATAAGCTCCGTACTGACTCATTCCTACACCGTGTCCAGAACCTTTTCCAAAAAAGACAAACTTTTCCCCGTCATCCTTTATCTGAAACTGTGTACTGTATATTGTATTATAACCCACCATTCTTCTAAATTCATTTCCGCTGACAGTTTTTTTATCACTTCCTATAAGCCTCAAAGTTATTACCCTTCCACTGTTCATAGAAAGAACCTCTATTTTTTTCACAGGAAATCCTGCTCCCCTAGAAAGTTCAGATTTAGTTATTGAGGTCGTCCACTTTTTCCTAGGGGACTTCTCCTCATTATTGCTGTCATCCCTGCTTCTCAGATAAGGCACCGGATTTCCGCCCCAGACATCTTCATTATTAGCTGTAATTCCCCCACTGGTAGAATGATATAGCGCATTTATAGGCCTACCGTCAAATACTATTATCTCTCCTACAGTGTTATCTACCAGCGCATTTATTTTAGAATTCTCCCGTCCTTTTCCCAGATACATCTGGGAATTGACATTGTCCATAAGATCAAATTCTTTATATTTATAATTTTTAATATTATGGTAAAGGTATGTTCTCGCAGCCAAAATCTGTGCTTTTATAGCCTCCTCTGGGAAATAACTTCCTATTTCAGAGGGCACCACAGAATAGAGATATTCTTCTGACTGTACACTATTTACAGGCATTATCTGATTTTTATAGGTTATAAATTCCAGGTCTCCCCTGTACGGGATAAATTCTTCTCCGTCTCTGCTGATAGAAAAAACAGAGTCAAACTCCCCCTGGTAGACTCTTATAATCTCTGATTTTTCCCCTTCAAAGGAGAGATTACTATTATTCATAGTCACAGCTTTTACTTGACCCTGAGGCACTTCGACAGTCACCTTCTCTAGTCCATCACCGATCTCTACAAAAAGTGAACCCTTCTGGGCCTTAAAAAAAACCTTTTCTCCGGAAAATTTGTTGAGAGCCACCCTCAGATCCTCTTGTATAAAATTTCCAAAAGAAAAACTAATCGTTTTTAAAAACAAAATTGTAAACAGCATAATTATTGTTCTCATCATTAGTACTCCTGGATTTTTGTCTCTTTTCTATTATAGATAAAAAGTATTTCCACCTCTCCAGCCTTGTCAGAGATGACATTATATTTAAACTTCTCAAACTCTGTTTTGTTATGCCCCTCACGAATTGATTTAAAATTCATACTTTTAAGTATCTCGTTATATTTCTCCTTGTCTTTCAAAGAGTTTATCCAATAAGGGTAACTACCTGGTTTTCCAAGGGTTAAATAATCGTATTTCAGATATTCTGTAAACATTTCTATATCTGAAAAGTCTTTATAAAGATAAAATTCATAAAGATGATTGAAAATAGAAACCTGTTTGTGCGAAACCTTGAAATGTCCACGACTGTCATAATATCTGGCTATATCTTCATAAAAGTCAAAAGATCTTTCATAGTGATTTTTCAAAATATATTCTATACTTTTGGGATAATTTTCTGAATTATAATAATAATCCAAAACTGTTTCTAATTTCTTTAAATCTGTCAATTCTCCGTAACTTATAAATTCATTGGATAGAACTTCATAGGGAGGAAAATTCAAAAATTTATAGTTGTAAGTTTCAACCTGATCAAATATAAGAGTCCCTTTGAGTACTTTTAGGAATCCTAGCTGAATCATCTCAGGCTTAAGGGAGTAAACATAATCAAAGGAATCTTTGAAGGTCTCATAATCTTCATAGGGTAGACCTGCTATCAGGTCTAAGTGAAGATGAATATTGTCCTTTATTCTTAAAACATTGTTTTTCAATTTTCCCAAATCATTTTCTCTTTTTATAGCCTGCATGGTTTTTTCATTTATTGTCTGAACCCCTATTTCAAACTGGAAAAAACCTTTCGGAACCTTTTCTAAAAAAGCAGTAGTCTCCTCATCAAATAAGTCTCCGCTTATTTCAAAATGAAAAGTTACTTCTTCTCGGTAATTTTCCAGGAGAAACTTCCATAAGTCCATATATCTTCTTTTGTCTATATTAAAGGTTCTATCAACAAACTTTATAAGAGTGATGCCCGCCTGAAGAAACTTTTTTAGATCCTCTTTTACCCTCTCTAAAGAGAAGTAACGTACACTTTTATCCAAAGATGACATGCAGTAGGAACATTCAAAGGGACATCCCCTTGAAGATTCATAATATAAAATCTTATTTTTAGAATTTTTCAGTTCTTCTTCAGAATAAGGGAAAGGTATCTCGTCTAAATCACTGATAGGAGACTGATGGCCGTTAAATTTTATTTGATCATCTTTTCTGTAATAGACCCCTTTGACACCCTCTATACCTTTACTGAGAAACTCGAGGGTAGTTTTTTCACCCTCACCTGTTATTATAAAGTCTATCTCTGGGTTTTCATTCATTATCTCGGTTGTGAGGTAACTCACTTCAGGACCACCTAGTATTACAGTAGTATCAGGCATAATTTTTTTTATCTCTTTTACCAGCTTAAATACATACTCCTTGTTCCATATATATGTGGAAAATATTATCTTTTCTGGATTTTTTTCAAAAATATCCGTCAAAATAGCAGAGAGCTGATTATTTATGCTGCTCTCATAAATCTCTAATTTCAGAGAACTGTAATTTTCAACGTAATTTTTTATATATCTTACAGCCAGGTTGGTGTGTACATACTGGCTGTTTATACCTACCAAAAGTATTTTACTCATAAATTACCTCTTCTTTTCATTATCTTTTTGAAATTTCATATGTTCATCATAAGTTTTACTGAAGTAATGACTCCCGTCTCCCTTTGCAACAAAAAATAGATAGTCTGTCTCAAGGGGGTTAAAGGCAGCCTCTATAGACTGGTAATCAGGATTGCATATAGGGGCTGGTGGCAGTCCTCTATACATATACGTGTTATAAGGTGAGTCTATTTCTAAGTCCTTGTAATACATCCTTCTTTTGGAGTATCCATAGAGATAATTTACTGTTGCATCTGAAGCAAGGTTCATACCTATCTTGAGTCTGTTATGAAAAACTGAAGATATTAACTTTTTTTCATCTGCCAATAGGGCTTCCCTCTCTATTATAGAGGCTAGAATAAGCATTTTATAAAATTCTTCCCTATCTGGATATTTTTCTATGGGAAACTTTTTTAAAAACTCTCCTAAGAAAATATCAGCTAGCTCATTTTCACTAGAACCTTCAGGAATAAAATAAGTTTCAGGGTAGAAATATCCTTCAAAATTCCCACCAGGATTAGGATAATAAAAATCTTTTTCAGATAAAACATCCTGAAAAACTTTTCTGTCTATGAGCTTATTTTTTTCTAGAGAATCTAATATTTCAGCATGGGAATACCCCTCTGGAATTGTAAATTTGATCATTTTATATCTTCCCTCTTCTAGGAGGTTTACTATATCCTTTATACTATAATCTCCATTGAGTTCATAATAACCCGCTTTTATATCCCTTCCGCCCTTTCTCATTTTTACATATATTTTAAATAAAATATTTTCAGATATTGGGAGGGACTTTAGGGATGTCTTCAGTGGAAGCTTTTTATCAATCTCTAAAATTTGACTGTAACGTCTTTTGTTAAAATTAATTCCCCAAAATAAAAAAACAATCACACTGAGAAAAATCAACAATACCCAGTTTAACCACAGTTTTTTCATAAAAACTCCTTTATACAGCAAAGGGAGTATCTCTACTCCCTTCATTTGTTTATTTTCTTACTTTTGCTTTTTCAACTAATGGTTTTCTTCCTTTTCTTTCTTTTTTGAAAGTTTCAAGGATCTCTTCAGCTTCCATAAAAGGAACCGTCATGAATGAGAAGTTTTCATAAACTTCTACTTTCTTTATCTTATGCTCAGAAATTGTGGTTTTCTTCTTAATCATATCAACTATTTTTTTTGCAGTTATTTTATCTTTTTTACCAAGAGCTATAAATAATCTTGATTTACCTGTTTTATCAACCTGTACATTATCTATATCTCTGTAATTGCTCTCGTCTAGCAGATCTTGGTAAGAGTGAGTTAAAAGAGCTGCAACTACATCTGCTGCACTTTCTCCTTCTAATAGCTCTTCAGCCATTTCTTGGAACCCATCATATTTTCTTTCATCTAGGATTTCATTTAGTTCTTCACGCATTCTGTTTTTCTTAGCCTGAATTACTTCCTTTACCCCAGGAACCTTTTCTTTTCTTATCTCTGTTTTTACTATTCTTTGAATCTGAAGTATTTTTCTGTATTCAGATGGAGTTATGAACGTAATTGCCGTTCCCTCTTTTCCTGCACGTCCTGTTCTTCCAATTCTGTGGACATAGCTTTCAGGATCTTGTGGTATCGCATAGTTTATTACATGGCTGAGGTCATTTACATCTATTCCTCTAGCAGCCACGTCTGTAGCGATTAGAACATTTATCTTTTTCTCTTTAAACCTTTTAAGAGTGATCTCTCTGTGGTTTTGAGAGATATCTCCGTGAAGCCCCTCTGAGTCATAACCTCTGTCTTGTAGTTTCCCTACAAGAACATTAACATCATTTTTTGTTCTACAGAAAACTATTCCGTAAAAGTCAAGTTCTAAGTCCATGATTCTGCATAAAGCTTCAAACTTGTCCTTCTCTTTAACTTCAAAATATATCTGGTCTGTGAGATTTGTTGTAAGTTCAGTCTTCTCCACTGCAAGTACTTCATGCTCTCCCATGTGTCTTTGAGCAACTCTTAAAATCTCTTTTGGCATAGTTGCAGAGAAAAACAACATTCTCTTGCTTTTGTTGGTATTCTGAAGGATCATCTCTACGTCTTCTAAGAATCCCATGTTTAGCATCTCATCAGCTTCATCTAGTATAAAGTAATCTATCTTGTCTAGTTTTAAAATCTTTCTGTTCATTAGATCTATTACTCTTCCTGGAGTACCTACTACTACATCGATTCCTCTTCTAAGTTGCTTGATTTGAAACTCTATAGATTGTCCTCCATAAACTGGGGCTATTCTTAAGTTTCTTCCGTGAGACAGTGAGTTCATCTCTTCAGCTACCTGAACTGCAAGTTCTCTTGTAGGAGCTAAAACTATTGCCTGTATGGATCCTGTACTTTTCTCTATTTTTTCAAGAATCGGCAGGGAGAACGCAGCTGTTTTACCGGTTCCTGTTTGAGCCTGACCGATAATATCTTTATCTCCATTTAATAATACCGGTATTGTCAAAGCCTGAATTGGGCTTGGCTTTTCAAAACCTTTTTCTAGCAATGGTTTTAGAGTCTTTTCACTCAGACCAAGTGCTCTAAATTCTTTTAATTTTTCCATTATTCACTTCCTTTTCATTTAAATAATTTATTTAGCATTTCATTATAACATATTTTCGAAAAAAATACACTACCCTGAATAAATAGTAAAGAGGAGGGATTCCCCCCCCCCCTATACCGACATGGCTTCCATAATATTTAATATATGGTCCCTCATTCTTCTATAGTGATTAAGTATATCCATGTACCCCGTGCTGAGCATTGCAGGCATTTTGTTCTCGCCCACTCTTTCCATGTGATCATTTCTGGCTTTTTTATATTCGCTTTTTATATCAGTTGCTTTTCTCATGGCCTCTATAAGGCTTTCTTTATCATTGGTTTTATATGCTTCATTCACAAATAGAAAGAAATCTGTCACCTTATCGTGTACTTTTCTAAGATCACTGATCTTGGTTTCATTTAGTAATATATCGTTTTCACTGAGTTTTTTAAGAGTTTTGGCTATCCTCAAAGAGTAGTCACTTATTGTCTCATACTCATCACAAACCTCTAAATTAATACGTGTTTCATCTACATATTTTTTCTCTAATTCCCGATTCAGGATTATGAAGTTCACATCTGAAACTTCTTTCTGTACCAAATCCAACTTATCTTCTAAATATTCTTGCTCTTCCACTGTTTTTTTTATCTGAGTGCTATCCTGTAATGCAGAGTTTAGACCAGTTAGCATGTTTTTTATATCTTCTCCCATACCAAGGACCTCTTTTTTAGTCTGGTCTATTACAAGGGTTGGAGTCTCTGCCATACGTATGTCAAGATGTGTTACAGATTTCACCTTCTCTTCATCGTCTTTTACCACTTTCATAAGGAAATTAGCTACAAATCCTATTATAGGAGTAAATAATAATACGTTAGATATGTTAAACATAGTATGTGCTGTGGCTATAAATCTAGTAATGTCTGCCTCAGGACTGGCAAAATTATGAAGAAACTTTATATATACCCGAAACAATGCTGTGGCCCATATTACACCTGCTATATTTATAATGGTATGTGCATATGCCGCTCTCTTTGCATTTGCTCTTGCTCCTATCGATGCTAGACATGCAGTTATAGTTGTTCCTACATTTTCTCCCAGCACAAGTGCCACAGCAGTCTGATAATCAATAAGCCCTTGTACAGCAAGCGTTATTGTTATACCTAAAGTGGCCGATGAAGATTGCACTATGGCAGTCATAAGGGCTCCCACGCAGGCTGCCAGGAGTACTCCTGCATATGTGTCTGCATTAAATCTGTGGAACATCTCTATGAATTCAGGCATAGTTCTTAGAGGTTTAAATCCTTGACCCATCAACTCAAGTCCGAAAAATATCATTCCAAGTCCCATTACCGTTAAGGCTCTTGTCTTGGCTCTCTCACTTTTTACAAACATATTAATTATAGCAGCAATACCAGCCATCGGAAGTCCGTACTTACCTATTTTAAGTACAAGTATCCATCCAGTTATCGTTGTACCAATATTTGCACCGAGGATTACTCCAAGTGCCTGTTTCAATGTCATCAGCTGTGCATTTACAAATCCGATGGTCATAACGGTACTTACAGATGATGACTGTACCATTCCCGTAACGAAGATACCCATTATGATAGCCATGAACCTATTTTTTGTGAGTACTGCAAGAGTCTTCTTAAGTTTGTCTCCTGCAAGTTTCTGCATTCCTCCAGACATGTGTTCCATACCATAAAGGAAAATACCTAATCCACCTAAAACCTTAAATAAAATATCAATTGCCATCTTTCCTCCCACTTCTTTTGTTAACACTATTTTAAAATACTGTTAAAGTATATCCCGCCTATGTTAAAAAAATATAAATTCAATGTAAAAATAGTGTAAAAATTTTTACATTGGAGATTCTTTTTTATTAAGAATCATATTTCCCTAGCAGCCTTCAAATTATATACTATTCCTTAAAAAAATTGAACTTTTTTTATTTAAACTTTTTCTAAAGAAAAAAAGATGTAAAATTTTATTTCCAAAAAACAAAATAGCCCGGTTTAAAAACCGGGTTATTTTTGTTTATATATTTTTTGGTAAAATTTTATTTAACAAAACACCTGTGAAAGCTGCTATTGCAAGACCTGAAAGTGAAACTGTCTTCCATACAACAACATTATCTATGGCTATACCTAAGACAAATATAAGAGATGCTATTATCAGGTTTCTTGAATGCCCAAAATCCAAATCCGCTTCTATAAGAGTTCTTACTCCTACAGAGGCTATCATACCAAAGAGTATGAGAGATACTCCACCCATAACGGGTGTAGGAATAGTCTGAAGTATAGCTCCGAATTTACCTATGAAACTAAGTACTATTGCATAACCAGCTGCTATTCTAAGGACTGAAGGATCATATACCTTAGTAACTGCCAGTACTCCTGTATTCTCACCGTAGGTAGTATTTGCAGGTCCCCCTAAAAACCCTGCAAACAGAGTTGCAACTCCGTCTCCCAACATTGTCCTGTGAATTCCAGGCTCCTTAAAGAAGTCTTTTCCTACAACTGCTCCGTTTGTTGTGATGTCCCCGATATGCTCTATGAATACTACCATTGCTATAGGTGCTATAGCAAGAAGACCTGTGATTGAAAAGTCTGGAATAGCAGTGAGGTCGTGCAAGGCTTCAGGAGAGAATCCTATCCAGCCAGCATTTTTTATAGGCTCAAAATTAACAAGTCCTGCCGGTATAGAGGCTATGTAACCTAAAGTAACAGATATAAGTATAGGTACCAGTCTAAAGAAGGACTTTTCCAAAACAGATATTGCGATCATAGAGCTAACAACTATTAAGGCTATGATGAGGCCTTTTATATCAAATTGACCATCTGAATACCCTATCATTCCAAGGGCCACAGGACTAAGTCTGAGACCGATTACCATTATTGTAGGCCCTGTTACAATTGCAGGAAAAAATGAGCTTACCCTTTCCACTCCATAAGTTTTTATTATGAAAGCCATTGTTATATAGACCAGCCCGGCACCTATCACTCCGGCTTTTACAACCCCTATCCCCTCTTCTTTTAAAACAAGGGATATGGCCCCTATAAATGCAAATGAAGAACCTAAGAATACAGGTACTATCTTTTTAGTGCAGTAATGAAATAATAAAGTCCCAGCTCCTGCTGTCAAGAGTGCAATCGAAGGATTTAGTCCCGTCAAAAAAGGCACCAATACAGTTGCTCCGAACATGGCAAGTATATGCTGCAGCCCCAAAATATATTTGGTTTTTGTTCCCAGTGTAGTCATCTTACCCTCCTTAAAATTTTCATTTTTTTATTATATATAAATTTTTTAGTAATTTTTTCAAAAAAAAAGAGACAACTGCCTCTTTCAAAAAGGCATCTATCCCCTTATTCTCTCAATAAACTTCTTTTCATTGACGATATAACGGATATGCTCTCCCTCGCCGACTATCTCATCATCATATGTAACTTTAACATTGAAAAACAGCTTTTTACCATCTACTTTTGTGAGCAGTGCTTCACATTTTAAAAGATCACCCACAAGATTAGCTTTAAAATGTTTTATATTTACAGAGATCCCCACTGTAGTATCTCCCTCTTCTAATTCTTTTTGAGCCAAATTAAAAGCCGTGTTTTCCATGAACGCAATTAACATAGGTGTAGAAAAAACATCTAATGCTCCTGATGCCACTTTTGCAGCCGTTTCTTCAGCTCTAACGGTTTTCTCAAGAATAAGTTTCATTCCTTCTTTCAATTTAAACCCTCCCATTATTTCCAACTTTCCTATGGAGTCTACTATGTTTTTTCCGATTTTGTCAAGTGTTTTTTAATGACTATTGTCTCTAGACCCTTAAAATGTTATTATTAAAAAAAATAAAAAGGAGTGTTTTTATGAAATTATTCGTTATTTCTGATATTCACGGATCTTTGGAATATCTTGAAAAAGCCTTAGAAGCATATGAAAGCGAAAAAGCAGATATGATTCTTATTTTAGGTGATGTTCTTTATCACGGTCCAAGGAATCCCATTCCAAACTCTTATGATCCTCAGTCTGTTGCAAAACTTTTAAATAATCTAAAAAATAAGATTATTGCAGTAAGAGGAAACTGTGACAGTGAAGTGGATCAGATGCTTTTAGAATATCCCATCATGTCGGACTTTTCAAATATCTTTTGGAACAATAGGCGAATATTTGCTACACACGGTCATCTCTACAACATGAAAAACTTTCCGAATATATCCCCGGGGGATATACTCATACACGGACACACCCATATCCCACTGGCTGAAATTCAAAATGATGTATTTATATTAAATCCAGGTTCCATAACTTTCCCAAAAGAAAATTATCCAAACTCATACGGTATATTTGAAGGAAACTCTTTCAAGGTTATCTCATTTGATAAGAAAATTATAAAAGAGATAGTATTTTAAAATAGTCCAAAAAAAGTAGAGGATAAAACTCCTCTACTTTTTACGGTCAACAAATTTTCTGTCTTTTAATATATTGTAGCTTAGAATTATCATAAATATGGCCATGGATTCTTCCACACTTTTAAATATACCCTGTTTTTCCACTGCACGGTCGTGAAATCTGAATCCGAATTCCATTATTTTCAAAAGATACTTATCATCGTCTTCATAAGGCGTAAAGATCAATAAAGCAGCTATATAAAGCACGATAATAAATAGGGAAACCACTAATAAAATAATAATTGTAGCCATATCAATCCCCCCCTTTTACTGTAGCAACACCTCTTAAGTGAATTATACGGGATAAAGTTTATTTTCCTTTATTTTTGAACTATACAGAGGAGAGTTCCATTTTCAAAGTTTACTTCTGCTGTATTTCCTATTATTACATTACTCATACAAATTGATGATCCTCTTTTTAATTTATATCTGTCTAATGGAAATTTAAATCCTTTCAATGTCAGCTGGCTGACTTCATCAGAAAAAGGTATAAAGGATAACTCACTTCCCATTTTGTTTTCAAATTTAAAATATTTGTCTATTGCAAATATCTCCTCTTTTGCAGATATAAATCTGGTTTTTTTATATTTAAAGATCAGGTTTAGATTTGTGAGGGTATGGTCGGTCCTGCCTCCCATGGCAGCTAAAACAATTACCTCATCATAATCTTTAGAATCCAGATACTCTAGGATTATTTCTCCGTCTGTAAAATCTTTATCCTTGAAGAACCTTTTTATGAGGGTTCCCTCATTTTCATAGTATGCCAACACATCTTTTGAGACAGAATCCATATCCCCCATTATTTCAACAGGGACTTTACCAAGTCTGTATGTATGCATAGCTCCACCGTCAGCACAGTATATGTCATCATCTTTTTTTATAAATTCTTTGTAGAATTTCTCCTCTTCTGAAAGTTCTCCGTTAAAAAAAACAATTGCTCTTCTCATAGGAATAGTATCAGTCATCATCTTGTGTGGTATCGACCTCTATAAAAACCGGAAGATGATCAGAAATACTTTTTCTCACCTCGCTATAATTTCCCCGTGTAAAATCTATGACTCCGCTGTTACCTGTAAACTCCTTTGTGTATCTATATGAATAAAAAATATTATCATATGAATTTGAAAGTCCTTTTTTTCCTATGGTCGTCTTATTTACAGGGTCTATTCCGTAAAATATCTGATCTTCGTGGGAAAAAAGACGCCTAAAAGAGTCATCATAAGCTGGAAGATTAAAATCCCCTCCTATGAGTATATCCTGTTCATTTTCATCAATATCCTGAAAATATGCATATACCCTATCTAGAAGATAAGCCTCTGCCCTTCTTTCTCTGATGCTGTCTCCATAGATCACGTGACATAAAACATAGGTAAAATCAAACTCTCCTATTTTAAAATCCGCTCCGTAGGGCTTCCTCATATACTCTCTTTTGCCTTCAGTTTCCTCATCAGATTTATAAAACCCTCTTCTTTTGTCCACAAGTTTTACTTTCTCATCCTTCCAGATATAGGCATAATATTCTCTGTATCTTTCCGTTCCAACACTATAGTCAGATATGAGATATTTCCACTTTTCTCCTGTGGTTTTTTCTAGTTCTGCAGTGAGTTTTTTTACTCCGTCTTTTTTCATTACCTCCTGAAGACCTATGAGATCAAATAAAGATAGAAATTCAGACATACTCTTATAATCCTTGTTTTTATCCCACCCTAGATGAAGGGAGTTAAAACTGGCTATATATGCCTCCTGCGAAAAAATAGAAAATGAAATTAAAAAATATGTAAAAATTTTTTTAAAAAAATTCATATTTGATTCATCCTTTGAGCTTTTAATTAATTAACCCAAGTTGCTACTTGAAATAAATTCTCCTAAATTACTGAATTTATCTGAATATCAGAATCAAAAGATTTTGTCACGAATGGACACTAATAAAAGATAGGGAAATTAACACGAATAAGGACAAAAGACTTTGGCCACAGAGGACGCAGAGAAAAAGAGGGCCTTTCACAGAGTGAAAATAAAAATCTTTTAATTTTCAGACTGCTTTCCCCTTTAAAAAATGCCGTTAAGAAATCATCTTGTGAAATCCACTTTCATTGAAATAAGGAGGTTTACCGACTATATTTCAATAGAAAGTTAGTTCAGAAGTGATTTTAGGTATTTTTTAGGGGTGCCTTTTCTTTGGTTACTTTCTTTGGGCAAGCAAAGAAAGTAACACAGGTTTTCGGAGAAATTCAATACTTTAATTTAATAAAGGTAGCAACTTAGGTTAATTATAGCAAGTTTAAATAAAAATTGACAGTTATTTTGAATGAACTATTTTTTATAACTTAATTTATGAATATATAACTGTATCGTATATATCTTTGGGCTTGTAGGGACTGACCATTTTTTCTAAAACCTTCTCCCAGAGAACTTCTATCTCAGCTTTTTCAAATTTTTCCATAGAGAGCAAAAGCTGTTCCTTATATATAAGCTCATCTTTTGAATTTTTTATCCCCTTCGTTATAAGCTCTCTCACTGTCTCCTCTTCCCCTTCTGACTCTTCTAAACTATAGTATTTTACAAGGAGTTCATTTTCTACGTAATCTTCAAGGTAGATAAGTTTTCTTACAGAACTTGCTATAAAGTCAATATTTAGATTATTTGAAAATCGCCCTCTTCTCTCCCCTTCGGTAATTAAAAAGGGTAGGAATACGTCTTCAAAATGGTATTCTTTCACATATTTTGTCAGGATAAAAAAGTTCTTAAAAAAACTTCTTCTCTTTATGTCTTTCTTTATAAAATCCTGGTCCACTAGATATACACTTCCTATATGCTTAAAAAGTGAGGTTGTCATATCTTTAGAGTGACAGAAATTTACTATCACATCTTCATAAGCCTTATTTTCTTTCATTTTGATGATAAACTCTTTGGCTTCTAAGAGGCATTTTTCAAATTCCGGAATTTGAAAAAGTTTTTTCACAAAATTATGATCTCTAAAAAGATCTCTCCTGGTACTCATATCAAAACTTATTATATATTTATCAAACTTTATATATTTTATGAAGTCATCTATAAAAGCATCTGTAATCTTAAATTCCACCACTTCATCTTCTTTTAGTTTTACAGTCTCTCTGTCTTTTATATGCCCCATCCTCTTTAATTCTCTAAATAAAAATCCCATAAACAGGTCCTTCATCTGGACCAAATATCCCATTTCCCTCTCGCTAAAGGGATATATTCCTTTAAGCATCTCTTCAAAATCTATAAAATCATCTATTCCTATAATTCCGTTTTTATTTATTCCCACAGCATTCCAGGTACAGGTATAGGGAACAGTATATCCTTTTTTATCTGCCATCACAGCCACAAACTGTGCTATACCCCCTCCAAGAGAGTGACCTGTTATAGATATACTCTCAATCTCAACTTCCTCTGACCTGGCTATCGTCTCATAAACTTCTAGCCCATCTTCAAACTGCTTGGGACGTTTTCCCATACTTATAAGGAGATCAGTCTCTATAAAATCTCTATAAGCATCTTCTACCGGACAGGTTTCACTCCCCCTATAAGATATGACAAATTTATTCTTCTTTCTAAAGGTGACAGCGTAAAATCCTGAGGCCTTAGAATAAAAGTTTTTTCCATTTACAGTCCTGTTGTCCACATGAAAAATTTCCCATTCTCTTAAGAATTCTTTAAAATACTCAAATAAAAGATGATAGTTATCCTTAGTAAGCAGTATCCCCTCGTTGTTTACTATTCTTTCTCTGGATTTTTCATCTCCGAAAAGGAGTTCTTCTAAGGTTTTTCCATAATCTTCTTCTGAAAAATCACCATATGAAAGCATACTCAGCAATAAAAATTCCATAGCTGTATTCATAGAAACTCCTCCTACATTTTGAGGGCAACCAGTAAAAAATAAGTTAGTCCCCCTCCTAAAAGAGCACCATAAAGAGTCTGGAGAGGGGTATGGATTTTACCCTCTATTCTAGACTGCATTACCATCAAGATAAGAAAAAAGGTGAGGAAAAATACCTTTATATTTTCTGTAATAAAAAACACATTGACCCATATAGAGGCCGCCAAAGCACTGTGGCCACTCAGCATTCCACCTTTTAGGGGAGTCCCTTTTTTGTAATAGGATTTTACCCATATTACTGCCAAAACAACTACAACTAAAATTATAAAAACTACATGTTTATGAGAACTTCTTAGAAATTCAAAAGTCTGTCTGAAAATAATATCAAGTTTTTTGTCAAATATCACATATCCTACTATCAAAGAGTTCATTGCCGCGACTAAGACAGCTCCTGCAGCCATATCCTTGGCATTTTTAGCAAGAGGATGATAAGATTTACACACTAGATCTATAGAGTTTTCCACGGCTGTATTTATAAGTTCTGTTATCCAAACCATCGAAATTGTTATGGTAAGAATTATTAATTCTGATTTTGTAACACCATACATAAAAGAAAGAATTATCACCATAAAAGTCGCCCATACATGAAATCTCATGTGTTTTTCTGTTTTAATCGCCTCTACTACACCCTCTATAGCAAAATTGAAACTTTCTTTTATATTATGTGTCTCCTTCTTATCAGGCATAAAAACCACCCCTTAATCTCTTGTGTAACCATATTTTTTAAGAATCTCTTCCTCTTTCTCTCTCATGATACTCTTGTCCTCACCCTCTATGTGATCATATCCCAAAAGATGAAGAAGTCCATGAGTCAGAACATAATAAAATTCTCTATGAAAATTATGCCCGTAATCTTCCGCCTGCTCCTCTACCCTCTCTAAAGATATAACTATATCGCCTAAAGTGTCATAGGGCCCTATTTCAAACTCTGTCTCATGGTAGGCAAATGATATTACATCAGTAGGAGAGTCCTTGCCTCTATAATCCCTATTTACAATTTGTATATTCTCATTATCAGTGAGAAGAATAGATATGTACACAGGTTTTTTTGCCTCGGGATATTCCTCTTCTAGCACAACCTTTATGTACTCCTCTACTTTACCGATATCTATCTTTTCTTCATACCCTTCTGTCTCATTTCCAATTTCAAGTACCAATTCCATTTTTTCCTTCCTTTCAGCTGAATTTTTTTATATCTAAATTATACCAAATTTTCTACAAAAAACTTTCAATATCAAAAAAAATTAAGAAAGATGGGACTTAAGCCCGTCTTTCTACTTTTGACCTGGATATTTTATCCTCACGTGATGGATACCCGTAAGCACCTTGGTAAATGTCTTTATGATAATCTCTATCTCTTTAAAGGTAAGATTCGCCTCAGAAAGCTGGTTATCCTCTATCTTACTGCTTAGTATTTTTCTTATCATTTTCTCTATAGTTATAGGGGTTTTGTCGTCTAGGGATCTCACTGCCGCCTCTATAGAATCTGCTAACATTATTATAGCTGATTCCTTTGTTCTAGGCTTTGGTCCTGAGTATCTAAAGTCCTCCTCCTGAACAGTGGGATTTCCTTTTTTGGCTTTATTGTAAAAATAAGCCAGCAAGGTGGTTCCCTGGTGTTCCACCATGATATCCCTTATCTCCCGGGGTATACCGTATTCTTTGGCCATCTCTACCCCATCACGGGTATGGGATGTTATTATGAGGTTACTCATTGATGGAGTGAGTTTTGTATGGGGATTCGTTCCTCCCTGCTGATTTTCAACGTAAAAATTCGGCCTCTTCATTTTACCTATATCATGATAGTATGATGCCACTCTTGTGAATAGCGCATTTGCACCTATGGCCTCTGCGGCGTTCTCAGAAAGAGTAGCAACAAGCATAGAGTGGTGAAATGTTCCCGGAGCATTTACAGAAAGCTCCCTAAGAAGTGGATGTGAAAGATCTCCTAGCTCCATCAGTTTAAAAGGTGTCAGTATATTAAATGTCCTTTCAAAATATGGAAGAAGTGCTATAGTCAACATACCTGAAAAAATACCCGAAAGCAGCATCTCTCCACCCTTGATAATGGTATATACTGCTTCCTCCCTCAAAAACATATTTACCAGGATCACTATCAGTAGTTTTGTGACACCAAGCTGTACCCCTGCATTTATGAGAGTGGTCCTATTTTTTATATTGTTCAATAGATAGCTTGACAGAAGAAATGCCACACTGTACGTCACAAAAAAGCCCTGATCAAAATCCACCATGGGCATAGAATATAATAAAACAAAGGCTCCAATTATAGCCGCAAATTTAGTGTCTATAAGTATACCCAAAAGAAAAAATACTGCATCTAAGGGAAGAAAATACAGCAAATTCGACTTTGTAAATCTTAAAGATAAAAATGTAAAAGCTAGTATAAGGAATGTACTTCTATACTTATTTTTGTTGAGAATTTCAGACCTTAAATATCTTCTCGAAACATAATAAAAGACTACAGACAATATTCCTAGATATATTATATTTGCCATTATAAAAAAGGCGTTTCTTTCTCCGCTATAAAGTCCATATTCTCTTAAGACACTAACTTGTGACTCTGTTAACATCTCACCCTTTTTAGCTATTACACTACCGGCCTTTACCTCTATAATTACGTCATCTATCTGAGCTACTTTCCCCTCTATGATTTTTTTCGTAGCCTCTGCATCATAGACGTAATTGGGAAACAAAAAATACCTCAAAACTATTTTCTCTTCTAGGTTCAGCCCCTCTTCAAACTCTTCTAAGGTTACCGATGTATTTATGAGCTTCATCTCTCGTGTTATGCCTATTTCATATATTTTTTTCAAAACACTTGTTATATTCTCCCGACTTTTATTGAGAACCTCTACATTTTCCTGTTTCAGCTGATCCAAGAGACTTTTAGAAATCGCGACATCTGTTCTACGCTTAAATTCCTCTATATCTATATCCCTTCTGTTTGGTCCCTTAAGGCTTATCAAAAGGCTATAAAATTTATCCACCTTTTGAATGGACAGTTTTTCTGATTCAGGTATGTAGATATATGCTCTTTCAGATGAGTTTATCACGTCATCTACTAGCCTTTCCTTTGCCGCTCTGTCATTATAACGAAGGGATCTTGGTGCAATTATATCCTTTGTAACTACATCTCCTACATTTAAGGTGTTAGTAAATAAAAAAGCTCTAGAGCTTATGACTATTGCCGATATTAGAATTATAAGATATATTAGTTTTTCACCAACGATTTCATCGTAATTTATGTTATATTCTCTTTCCTCTTCTTTTTTCTTTTCCAGCTTGAAAACAAGTCTTCTGCCAAAAATTTCAATTTTTTTCATGAGATACACACTCCTAATTTTCACAACCAGATAAATGGCTTTTTAATAAATTAATTGAGAATCTCTCTTCTGGTTTTTATGCATATATTTTTTGTCGGTATAGCATTCAAAAACAGTTTACCGTATCTCTTTTTTATAATTCTCGTATCTAATATAGTAATTATTCCTCTGTCATCTCTGCTTCTTATGAGTCTTCCTATTCCCTGTTTAAATTTTATTATAGACTCGGGAATTTGATACTCCAGAAATGCATTTTTTCCTTCATTATCATAATTTTCTATGATCGCCTCAACCACAGGATCACTGGGAACCTTGAAGGGAAGTTTTACTATGATTACAGAGCTAAGCTTCTCACCCTTTACATCTACACCTTCCCAGAAGGAATCTGTCCCAAAGAGTACAGGTTTTTGGCTCATCTTGTACATCTTGACCAGCTTATTTCTGGGTGCCATTCCCTGGATAAATAGATCAAAGCCCTCTTCTTCTAGTTCATCTTTTAGCATATAATACATATAGTTAAGAGTTGAATACGAGGTAAAAAGTATAAAGGTATTTCCCCTAGCACGTCTTACCAGCTCTTTCAGAAAATCCTTTATTTCAAAGGTAAAGCTCTTCTCCGAAGGAAGAGGGATATCTTTTGGTATATAAACCTTCATCTGCCTGTTATAATCAAAGGGTGAATGTATAACAGCCTCTAAGGTCTCTTCGTGAAGCCCTATGGAGTTCTTAAAATAATTAAAATCATTCCCTATTGCTATGGTGGCTGATGTAAAAACTATATGCTCTAGATTGAGATAAAGGCTTTTATCTAGCTCATCATTTATTTTTAAAGGCGTTGCCACGAGCTTGGCATTACTCTTCTTTCCATTTACAGATACCCAATATATAAAGTTACTATCATCCATCTCATTTATAAACTTGAAGTTGGTAAAAAAAGCCTCTAACCTATCGATGTATTTTATAAAGTCATTAATTACACCTGTCTCATCTTCAGCCTCTTTTATAACCCTTATTAGACTTCTCAGTCTTTTCATATAGGAATTATACTCGATCACAAGATCCTCTTCAGACTCTTTAAGTTCCTTCCACAAACTGCTGTGTTCTAGCTCTTCATGTCTCAGTCTCAGGTTCACAGTCCCCTGCTGACCTCTGGAAAAAACATCTATCATCCTCAAAAAATAATCATTTCCTCTTTTAAAAAGATTTATATGTCTTTCTATAAGTTCTTCTACTACAAGTCTTTCAACATCTTTATAGCTTTCATATTTTATATTTTTCAGATAATTTATAAGCTGATTATAGCTACCGGTCTTTTTCTTTTTTTTCTTTCCTGTATTATATATCTGATTCATTGTCTTGGTAAAAGAGTACTTAGAAGCCTCATAAGAAAAATAGTCTCTGGCTACTTTCTCTATATTATGAGCCTCATCAAAAACAACCATATCATAATTTGGAAGAATTGCGTACTCTGTGTTAAAGCCTATCTCCTTTCTTATGGAAAGGTCTGCAAAGTACATATGATGATTGGTTATAAGAAGATCAGCTTTTTTCTTTTGTTCTCTGGATTTTAGGAAAAAGCAGTCTCCCTTATAGGGGCACTTATTGCCCGAACAAACATCTGCTTCACTCTGAAAAAATTCCCACACATGGGAATCTGCCTCAAAATGAAGTTCCCCTCTGTCCCCCTCTATGGTGCTAGAAGCCCATTTCAAGATAGCCTGAAACTGTTCTTTCTGAGATTGGGTGAAGTCCTCAAAATCCACACTTTCTCCAGTGGCCATATTCATAAGTTTTCTGTTACAGAGATAATTTCCACGCCCCTTTACAAGAAGATAATTAAAATCACTTTCGATTACTTTTTTGGCAATGGGAATATCTTTGTTTAAAAGCTGCTCCTGAAGATTGATTGTATTTGTGGATATTATCACTTTTTTTTCATTTTTTAAGGCCCATTCTATGCTGGGTATTAGATATGCCAAAGTTTTTCCAGTACCTGTACCTGCCTCTACTATGACTTTTTTGTGAAAATTAAGTCCCTTTTCTATCTGTTTTGCCATATGCAGCTGCTCTTCACGGTACTCAAACTCTGGGAAAACCTGTGAAAGGAGGCCCTTTTTTTCAAAATAAGGTCCCACATCTATAGAAACTTCCGCATCTTTTTTGAGTTCGACCATTATATATATATCATCGGCTTTATTATTTACTATATAAGAAGCCCCTTCCTTTTTATCGGAATAAATCGCAGCTATCTGCACATCTGCATCTGATGGATATAAATACCCAGAAGGATGATTGTGGATAATAACTTCTCTTTTTTTCATCTGCTTCATTATTGCCGGAACGGAATTTTTATTTCCTCGTGCCAAAATTTCCACATGATCAACAATACCATTTTCGTCAGGTATGCCACGGAAAAAGACCTCGTTGCCCCCTGCTTCATCTATTGCAACTCTTATATTTTTTTGAGCTTCCGAGGAGATTTTTTCATTTATATCCATTTTGTTTCCTTTCAAAAATAGTCTCTGATATAATGTATATATTATCACAAATTACACTATACCACAAGTTGTCCAAAAGTTAAGTAAAAGGGGGATTTGGATATTTCTATAAAATATTTTCTTTTATTTTCACGAACTTTATGATAAAATTTACTAGTCCATTGTACTAAATATTCGGTGTCTCTTTTGATGCTTACCTGTCAAATTAAAAGGCCTGTGTCAATATACTTTTATTGACATTTTATGTTATTTATGATACTATTTTTTCAATTGAAAAGATTACCTAGGAGGTTTTTAATTTGGCACACTCAAAATCAGCTAAAAAGAGAGTATTGATCGCAGAAAGAAACAGACAAAGAAATCAGGACGTTAAGTCTAGAGTAAAAACTATGGCGAAAAAAGTTTTAACAGATGTTGAAACTAATAACAATGAAGCTGCACAAGCTTCATTATCTCTAGTTTACAAAGAGCTTGACAAAGCGGTTTCAAAAGGAATTCTTAAGAAGAATACTGTTTCTAGAAAGAAAGCTAGACTTGCAGCTAAAGTAAACGCTCTATAATTAGCTTTGATGTGATTTAAAGGATGTTGATTTTTCAACATCCTTTTTTCTTTTTTGTACTTTGTACCAAGAAAAAAAACCAGACACTGCTGGCTCTTATCTTTTGCTGTCTACTATTTTAATATGATTTTCTACCATTCCCACCACTTCTTTATTTCCTGCAATTATGGAGTACTCTCTGTCATCTCTAAAATATGAGACCTTTCCCCCTGCTTCTTTTACAAGGAGTATTCCTGCGGATACATCCCAGTGCCTTAGGTTCATCTCCCAGTAGCCGTCTAACACACCAGCCGCCACACAGGCCAGGTCATAGGCTGCAGCCCCCATTCTCCTGACTCCTCTTAGCCTTGGTACAAGCTCTCCAAAATAATCTATGTTGTTTAAAGGGTTGGTCATCTTGTCATAGGGGAAACCTGTTGCCAATACACATCGATTCAATTCTTTTTCGGACCCTACCTTTATCTGTTTCCCGTTGTAAAAAGCACCTTCACCTTTTACTGCAGTGTACATCTCATCTAGGTAGGGAGCATATACAACCCCTAAAACAGCCTCTCCCCTATACTCCAGTCCGATTGAAATACAGTATATAGGCAGTCCCTGAGCATAGTTATTTGTCCCGTCTAGAGGGTCTAATACCCAGAGATACTCTGATTCTTTATGACGAGCACCAGTTTCCTCTCCTAGTATGGCGTGATCTGGATAATTCTCCTCAATTTTATCAATCAGATATTTTTCACTTTTTTTATCTATCTCAGTTACAAGATCTGTCACCGTTGATTTTGTATCTATCTCTAGATCATCTTTCCTGAAGTTTTCCCTCTGAATCTGTCCCACTTCTCTTGCCCATTCTTCTACTTCCTTCAAAAGTTTCTTTACATCGATCACTTTAATTCACATCCTTTTATTTAAAAAATATAGATTTATTCCTTACAGCGAAGTTGCAAATTTAACCATTAAAACTGATCTCTTTTTAAAAGTTGAACCATAGACTTCCCTTCCAGGAATTATATCACTTTTTCTCTGGCTTTTGGAATTAAATAATACCTCTGCTGTTTTTATTTTCCCCATTAGATTTTTTTAAGGTATTTAAAAAATCGGCTAACCCCCTCATAAATCATGCCACTGCCTTATCCTGCAGTCAATCTCAAGAGAGTAAACCGACCTTATATTGTTTCTGCCTCTAAAGCCTTTCTGTTTTGCAAAGCTTTAAGATACCTGTCATGACATATCTTCATGGCTGTCACCAGAGCCTTTTTTGCAGATCCCTGATAACCTCTTCTGAATTTTTCCTCAAGGGGGGAAATATCTGTAATCTTTTCCCCTTTCAGAAGTTCTATGACAAACTCTTTAGATAAATCTGTAACCAGAGTGCAGTCTGCCTCTAAAATATTTCCAGTCTCAACATCAATCTCCATACATATTCCCATAACTGAGTATATATCCGCTGCTGATGTCTTTGCAGGCACTTTAGAGTATCCTGTGACCAATACGCTTTTTCCCACGATAACACCTCTCCTCTGAACATAACCGTTGATAACACTTCTTCTCTTGAAGTATATCCCCAGTAAAGAAAAAAATCAATTTTTTCTTTTGCTGATCTTTAATTAAAGTTTTAACTGTTCTTAAGGAAACAAAAAAAGAAAAGAGATTATAAAAACAAGTTGTTTTTATTTTTAAAGAAAGACTCTTTCAAACTTATACTCCTGAGGATATTATCTTTTATATCATCTAGCAGAAAAATAGATTTTAATATCGTATAATTAAAATAACATTGACAAATAACATCGAAAAATATACAATACGCATGAATACATATTCATATATAGGAGTGGTTAGATTGAATTACATAAAAAAAGAATATCTCATAAAAAATCTTCATTGTGCAGGATGTGCAGCAAAGATAGAAGAAGCAGTCTCTTCTTTAGAAGGAATAAAAGAGGTTCATCTTAATTTCACGAAGAAAAAAATTACCTTGAAAATTCCAGGTGAAGATGAAAAGTTTTTTTTAGAAGAGATAAATGAACTGGCAGACAGCATAGAGCCGGGTACTTATTTTGAGGATATAAAAGATAAGTCAAAAGGCCTCAAGATAAAGCTCTCGGGACTAAACTGTGCAGGATGTGCAGTAAAAATAGAAGATCAGGTCTCAAAACTTGACTTTGTTAATACTGCGAGTCTGAACTTTTCCAAACAAATTTTAGACTTGAATATTTCAGAAAAAAATATGGAAAGTGAAGTATTCCAAAGGGTGGAAAAAATAGTGAAATCTTTAGAACCTCACGTGAATGTAACATATGAACATCCCGAAATAATATACCATGATCATGGGCACGATCATTTTCAAGGATCTATGGCAAAAAAAGAACTGTTATTCCTCATGATAGGAGGGGGACTTTTTATAGCCGGGCTGTTTATGGAAAGTATTCCAAATTTAAAAATATTTTTGATGGTCATCGCCTACATCCTTGTAGGGGGAGATATAGTTATAAATTCATTTAAAAATATCAAAAGAGGAAACTTTATGGATGAAAACTTTCTCATGACAATAGCAACCTTCGGTGCCTTCGCCATCGGTGAAACCTCTGAAGCAGTGGGAGTTATGTTATTTTACAAAGTCGGTGAATACTTACAGGACAGGGCTGTGGAAAATTCCAGAAAATCAATAGAGAGCCTTATGGATATAAGGCCTGATTATGCCAACTTAAAAGATGATAGTGGAAAATTTGAAAAGGTATCCCCTGAAAAAGTGAATATCGGGGACATTATCCTCGTCAAACCTGGTGAAAAGGTCCCTCTGGATGGACAAGTATCAAAGGGAAGATCTGCAGTTGATGTCTCTGCCCTGACTGGTGAGTCTCTTCCTGTGGATGTCTCTTTAGGAGACGAAATTTTAAGCGGAAGTGTAAATAAAAACGGGACTCTTGAAATAAAGGTTTCAAAAGATTTTTCTCACTCTACAGTGTCAAAAATACTGGAAATGGTTGAAAATGCAAGTTCTAAAAAGGCACCTTCGGAAAAGTTTATCACAAAATTTGCAAAATTTTACACCCCGGTAGTGGTGATTTCAGCTTTGATGATTGCCTTTATCCCCCCTATATTCGTAGGTGAATTCTCCTCATGGTTTTACAGGGCCCTTATATTCCTGGTAATATCCTGTCCCTGCGCCCTTGTGGTCTCCATCCCGTTGAGTTTTTTCAGCGGTATAGGAGCCGCCTCTAAAAAAGGGATTCTCGTTAAGGGGGGAAACTATCTAGAGGCGCTAAACAACGTCAAGGCTGTAGTCTTTGACAAAACAGGTACCCTTACAATGGGTAAATTTAAAGTCACTGATATAATGGCTGTAAATGGAAACAGCGAGGAACTTTTGGAATTGGCCGCTGCTGCAGAATGGTACTCTACCCACCCTATAGCCCAGTGTGTGAAAAATACCTTTAAAAAAGCTATACAAGACGACTATATAGAGAAACATAGCGAGCTAGAAGGATATGGTATAGAGGCTTACTACAAAAAAGATAAAATCCTGACAGGAAACGGCAAACTTTTGAAAAAACATTCTATAGATTTTGAAGAACCTGACCTTCTAGGAACAGTTGTCCATGTGGCCAAAAACGATGTCTATGCAGGATACATCCTTATCTCAGATGAAATCAAAAAAGATTCTCCTAAGGCCGTAAAACAGCTAAAAGAAATAGGAATAAAATCCTTTATGCTCACTGGAGACAGCAAAAAGGCGGCAGATAGGATAGGAAAAGAGATAGGGATAGAAGAGATTCATTCAGAACTTCTTCCCAATGAAAAGGTCGATCATTTCCAGAGAATAAAAGAGAAGATAAAAGGTTCTGTTATATTTGTAGGAGATGGTATAAACGATGCCCCTGTTTTGGCACTGTCTGATATAGGTGTTGCTATGGGCGGAATAGGGAGTGATTCTGCTATCGAGGCGGCAGATGTGATAATAATGACCGATGAGCCCAGCAAACTGTGTGAGGTTATAGATGTAGCCAAATTCACCAGGGTAATTGTGCTGCAGAATATATCTCTGGCCATAGGGATAAAACTGCTGGTTATGGCCTTAGGTATAGGGGGAGTGGCTACAATGTGGGAGGCAATCTTTGCAGATGTAGGAGTAGCTCTCTTAGCCGTATTGAATTCCATGCGTATATTAAAGCACAAATAAAAAATCCGGAATATTCCGGATTTTTTATTTACTTATTTTTAAATGCGATTATAAAGGATTCTACCATTATCTCTTCATCTCCCTGACCGCTTTTAAATTTATACTCTATTTCCAAAAGATTATTTAGTTTTTCTGTTAAAAATTTCTCAGTATAGCTGCTCAGAAGGTTAAATTTCAAAAAAAGCTGATAGGCATGGATGCTGCTTCTCCCGTCACCTTTTAAAAAATACTTTTTTACTCCCTCATAAACCCTGTCCTTAAAAAGATTGTAGGATGTATTATAGGAAAGAATTCCCCTTGCCTGGAGCATTTTAAGTTTTAGCAAAATATCTAGCTCATTTGAAAAAATATAGATAAAGCTCATATAGTCTTTCTCATGCTTCAGATGATACAAGAGGTTTTCCTTGTTCCCTGCAAGAAATTCATCCACAAGATTTTTCATATGATACTCTCTGGAAAGAGTTACTATTCCCTTTATTTTTTCAAAGGTAAATTTTTCTTTGTTTAGAAATAATTTTATCTTCTCCACTTCCTGGCGAACCTGCATAGAGTCCCGGCCTATCATCTGAAGAAGTTTTTCGGCATCATTCTCTTTTATTTCTAATTCACCGCTCACATAAAAAACAAGGGATTTCCCATCTTTTCCCTGCCTTGCCTCTATAACCTTAAAATTTTTAGAAATCTTATCGAGTAGTTTTTTCGCCACTGAATTTTCCGCCTTTCCAAAGGCATTCAAGGACTCCTCATAGAGGATTATAACCTCTTTGTTCACAATATTATAATTTTCCATTACTTTCACAAAATTTTCAGGTTTTTTAAGGAGTTCAAATCTTTTGAGAACTAAAAGTTCGCTCCCTCCAAACATAGAGTTTATAGATATCGCTTGGAGAAAATCTTCCTCCTCCTTTTGTGAAACATCAAAATACCTGGGCACAATTCCAGGATCTTTTTTTATTATCTCTTTTTTCAGATCTTCATATTTTAACTCAAGAGGGTTATCCCCGTATATAAAATAGAGCAAATCTCTCACCTTACCTTACTCCTGTTTATTTGGACAAAGCCACCAAAACATTATACTATACTCCTTCTATTTTATAAAGAAAAGGCTCATATTTTTATGTTAAAAAACAGTCTTCATCAGCTGTTCTTCCACTCTCTGTCTCTCAAATACTGTGACAAAATAAATAAGCTTATTATTATTATGAGATTAAGGGCACTTAAGGCGGAACTCTCTAAAAATCTCTTATCAGATGCCAGAGAATAATTTACAAGAGAGACCACAGGAAAAATATCCCCCACCTGCATTGTATAACTTATTGTAAATTCTCCGAAAACAATGGCAAATATCTGGAGAAATATAGAAATAAATATATTTTTCAGGATGGGAAACTCTATCAAGAAAAATATCTCCCGTCCTCCTGCTCCGTCTATTTTTGCAGCTTCCAAAATTTCCTTTGGAAACTCCCTTATATACTGATACATAAAAGAATAGGCTACAGGTATGGAAGTCAGAAAATAACCTATAACAAGAAGAATCCACAGAGGTATATTCCAGCTTATATTCATATAAACAAGGGTTATTGCCAAAAATGCACTGGAAAATCCAAAAGTTGAAAAAATAATATAATTGGTAAATTTGGTATAATTTTTAAGAATGAGATATGTGAATATAAGAGTCAGAGCCGATACCAACCCAGATAAAAACAGGGAGTTTATCAGACCTTTTACCACAGGATAATATTCGTTTAATTCAATTGAAAAAAGAGTTGAAAAAGCTTTAAAAGAAATCTTCCCTGTATAAAAATTGAAAAAAGCAAAAACCAGTCCCGTGAGCACAACGGCGTATTCACAGATCAGGTAGATTATACTGTAAATCTTCGTAAAAAAACTGACCTCTTTTACATCTCCCTCACCTTTTAGCTCATATCCCTCTATACTCTGCCCCAGTGAATTTACAATGGTCAGAACTCCAAACTGCACCATCCCCAAGGCAAAGGCCCTAGAGAAGTCAAAACTTCCCATGAGAGTCGTAGCTATCTCCACCTCAAGAGTAGAGTAGTTGATCCCTCCCAGAGACAGTATTATTGCAAAAGAGGTAAAACAGTATACAAAAACCATGAAAAATGCCCGGAAAATCTGAGGCATTATAAGAGGCAACTTAATTTTAAAAAAAAGATCCTTTTCACTTATGCCTTCGAGTCTTGCGGCTTCTAATATCTCCTTTGGAATAGACCTCATACCCTCCCCGAGATACTTCAAGAATATAGGGGCATTATAAAATACATTGGCTATTATTATGGCCTTGAGAGAATAAAGAACCTGGAATTCCTTAAAGAACCCCAGGTTAAATATTATTGAAAATGCCACTATGGTAGATATCACAGGGAAAAAGAAGGGGATGAATATCAGACTTTCCAAAAGCCTGCTTATTCGGTCTCTTCTGTAGGCTATATAATAGGAGGGAACTATAGAAAGAATAAACGACAGCAAAACAGATATAGAGGCCTGCTTAAAAGAGAAGGCCACCGTCTTATATGTCGATTCATTAAAAATCTCTGCCAGGTCTTCTACTCTAAAGAAGTCCCTGGCAAATATAAATATGGGTATCCCCCAGAGAATCATATAAAATAAATTGAGACTCAGCTTCCCCTTCTTCATAAGTTCTCCTTTAGTCTTTTAAAATATCTATAAGTTCTTTTTTCCAAGTTTCAAGATTTGCCACAGCATCTTTTCCACTTATTGTAACTACTTTTTCAGGGACAGGCACATATTTGTACACCTCAGGAAGTTTCACATTTGTTACTGGAAACATATAGTTTTTCTTTGCTGTAAGTTCCTGAAAATCTTTTTCTAAAATAAAATCCATGAACTTTTTTGATTCTTTTTTTATTTTCTTCTTATTTACAAGAGCCGCTCCCTCTAGATATACATAGCCTCCCTCTTCAGGGATAAGGCTCTTATATTTTCCCTGATTTCCGTCCTGATAAAAATAAACACTGCTAGAAGCATATCCAACCATCATAGGAGCCTCTTTAGCCGTAAATTTTGCAAAAGCTTCATTCCAGCTAGGTGTTACAGTAAGTATAGATGGTTTTAGGCTTTTCCAGAACTCTTTCCACTGATCTCCGTAAACTGCAATAGTCCAGAGCATGAACTCCTGTCCTGTAAAGGATCTTGGGTCCTCTACCAAAAGCTGCTTTTTCATTTTAGATATCTCTTCAAATGACTTAGGAGGATTTTTAAGCATCTCGGCATCATAGTTTATAGCAAGGGCACCATAATCAAATGGTGTGACATACCACTCCTCATCCATGATGAACTCTTTTTTACTTATGTTCCTATGGCTCTTGGGACGGTATTTTGCTATAAGGCTCTCACTCTTTGCCATTTCTGCACTGCTAGGAGTAAGCCCTAGCACAACATCGGCCTTAGGATTATTTTTTTCTAGCTTCATCCTAGGTACCAGACCGCTGATACTCACAAATTTAATTTCAACTCCGGTCTCCTCTTTAAATTTTGGAGCGATATCCCTCTGAATCCATTTCATAGATTCCGGTCCGTAGACTGTTACGACTTCATTTCCGTATGCTGCCATTGCAATTAGTACAAAAATAAATGCAAATATTTTTCTCATAATAACCTCCAGTTTATTTGTTATTTTTTATTTAATTTATAAGTTTCCATAAAAAAACAGACCGCCTCTGGCAGTCCGTCAAATTTATTAATAAAAATTTGCTTCCTACGCTGGCATTACCCAGATCAGGTTTACCGGTCGAGATATAACATCCCCTCTCAGCCTTTTCAGCTCCCGAATTATTTAGTTGCGTATAATTTAGTATAACAAGATGAGGACAATAATGTCAATGTATTAACTGCCTGCGAAAATCACAAACAATTAAAAAGAGGCTTTTAAAAAGCCTCGATTTTCTTAAAGAGATTTTATTTTAGTTCCTATGACCGCTATCTCAATATCACTTTCTAATTCCTCATCTACGATGACTCCTAAAATTATATTTTCAGGTTCTATTATCAAAAGCTTGTTGATGGCCATCTGGACTTCGGCAAGTTTGTCTAGAGGAAGGTTGTCTCCACTGGCGATATTTATAAGAAGCTGTTGGGCTCCTTTTATCTCACCCTCTATAAGGGGACTGGTAAGAGCAGCTTCTAGTATAGGGGCTATACTGCCGTTTCCTCTTCCGAAACCTATCATTGCCTCTCCTGCATTTTTCAAAACAGCCTTTATATCTGCAAAATCAAGGTTTATAAGTCCATTTTTAAAAATTATATCTTTTATATTTTTTACAGAATTTTTCAGTATTTTATCAGCCTCTTTAAAGGCATTTTGAAGAGTTATGTTTACATTGGGAAGCATGAGAAGGTTATCATTTGAAATCACAATATATGAATCAACATAGGGCTTTAGATGCTCTAGGGTGTCTTGAGCAGTGAGTTTCTTCATACGACCTTCAAAAGAAAAAGGCTTGGTTACAATTGCAACTGTCAGTATATCGAGCTTATGTGCAAGCTCTGCTATCCTTAGCGCAGCCCCACTTCCTGTCCCTCCACCCATTCCAGATACTATAAAAAGCATATCTGTATCTTTCAAAAGTTCTTTTATAGTGCCATCCTCTTCCTTAGCACAGAGGTAACCCTTATGATAATCGCCCCCTGTACCTAGTCCAAAAGTTATCTTGCTTCCGAGCTGTATTTTGACAGGAGAAAGTGATGTATTCAATTTTCCTACATTTGTATCTGCAGCTATATATTCCACCCCTTCTACTCCACTTTCAATCATATCATTCAAGGCGTTTATCCCTGCACCTCCGACTCCAAAAACCTTCATAGAAAATTTAAAATCCCCCATAATTTTCACTCCCCGCATAAATAACTTTAATCATTAAGCTATATTGGACGAAATTTTATCTTTCCTTGTCTGAGCCTGCATTTTATTATAATATTTTTATGATATTTACTGGGGATAAGTTTTTTAGGTTATAAATTTATTTAGAGGTTAATGTTTGAGGTGGCTTATTCCCTGGGCTAATATGGTTCTCACATGATCATCATCTAGAGAATAATAAACAGTCTTTCCGTCTTTTCTGTTCTTTACAACTCTAAGTTGTCTTAAAACTCTCAACTGGTGAGATACAGATGAGTGAGTCATATTGAGAACATTTGCGATATCACATACGCACATCTCCTCTTCTAAAAGCATAGATACTATTTTCAATCTTGTACTATCGGAAAAGGCCTTAAAGAAATCTGCTACATTTTGTATTAACTTGTCACTTTTTAGATTTTTTTTTACTTTTTCAACCACATCTTTATGTATAATCATACAATCACATTTTTCTATGTTTCTACCCATTTTCCCCTCCCTAATCTCTTATAAGCTCAAATTTATTTCCCAGCTTTTTTCTTAAAAGAGCTACAAAATTTATCTTATTTCTCATTATAAGAGGTATTATAACCTTCACTTTATCCTTTGTTATTATTTCTACGCAAGTTTGGAGCTTTTTCCCTCCAGGAGCCACCATTTTGGACATTACACACTTCTCTATTTCATCCAAAGAAACATCTACCTTTTTATTTTTTAAACTATTTTTTTGAAAATCCACAGAAATTTTATAAGAAAAAGCCAGCCAGAGATGCCCCAGTCCCAAAATAAAAAGTATCATGCCAAAGATAATATATCCTATTTTCATTCCTTGGGTATAACCTAGGGCGAATTGATAAGCACCTAAAAGCATTAATGGAATTCCTGTACCTAGCCAAACAACTATTTTTTTCATTTCCAGTCCAAAACTATATTTACCACCCAATGGTAGATCTTTTTTTTCAACTTTTTTTATAAAATCATCAAAAAATATCATAACACTCCTCCACTTTTTATTATCTCGAAATAGTTTCAAGGCTTCCTATTTATAAAAGAAAAACAGCAAGGAAACCTTGCTGCTATCTGATTAATCCTTTTATGTCCTCATCCTTGTAGTCTAAATTGTGTACAGAGTTGATATATCTGATAGTTTTAGTTTTTCCTCTTACAAGAAGAGTCTGAGTTCTAGCTATAGGGCCTTTTTTCTTAACCCCTTCTAAAAGATCTCCTCCTGTTATACCAGTAGCAGAAAAAATAACCTCATCATCTTTTACAAGGTCATCTATTCTCATGACCTTAGTTATATCTATTCCCATCTCTTGGCATCTCATTTTTTCATAATTAGATATTTTATCATTTTCAAGAGATATTCCTTTCACTTCACTTCTGAGCTTCAATTTTGCATTCATATCTCCACCTAGAGCTTTTATAACAGCTGCTGAGATTACTCCTTCAGGAGCTCCCCCTATACCATAGAGCATATCCACATCAGAATCAACCACAGCTGAGAGGATCGATCCAGCCACATCTCCGTCAGGGAGAGCATAGATTCTCAATCCCATAGCTTGGAGGTCTTTTATTATCTGGCTGTGTCTAGGTTTATCAAGAATAACCATGGTCAGTTCATCCAATTCTTTTTTTAAGGCTTTTGCCACATTTTTGACATTTTCAATTAGAGGCTTCTCTAGATCGATTACCCCCTTTGCTTCTGGACCAACTATAAGTTTTTCCATATACATGTCAGGAGCCTTCAAAAAACTTCCCTTGTTTCCTACAGCAAGTACCGCTATTGCATTTGGCTGCCCCTGAGCAGTCATTCTAGTCCCTTCTACCGGGTCTACAGCTATATCCACTTCAGTTAGAAAACACTGCTCCTCCTCTGAAAGCGTCTCTGCATTATTAAGTTTCCCCACTTTTTCTCCGATATAAAGCATAGGGGCTTCATCAATTTCCCCTTCACCAATTACTATCTCTCCTTTTATGGAAAGCTTATTTAGCATGCTTCTCATAGCATCTACAGCTGCCTGGTCGGCTCCTTCTTTATCCCCTTTACCTACCCATTTATAGGCTGCGAGAGCGGCTGCCTCCGTTACTCTGGCAAATTCTAATGCTAATTCTCTTTTCATTCTATCCTCCTAGTCAGTCAATCTATAAATGACCTCACCTTTTTTTCTCATTTGAAGCTTCTCTCTAGATATTTTTTCTATATAATAAGGATCATTTAGCTTTTCTATATCCTGATCCAGCTCCATTATGTCTATTTTAACATTTTCATGAATTAAATTTAAGTCTTTTTTTTCTTTAATAAGCTTGTTGAGTTTTACATGACTTCTATATATCTTCGGAAGAAAGTATTGTAAAAAAACTAAAAATACAAGAGTAACAAATAATTCCCTTTTGTTTTTTATATTTATCTTCATAAATTACCTCTCCGTTTTTATATCCCTTACTCTTGTCACAAGAAAAATCCCCGTACAAAAGACAAGCACATCCAAAACTATACTGGAGATATTCAAAGTCACTCCAGGCCACATTTCCAAAAGAGACAGGGTAACAATACCAAGTATAAAATACAGAGTTTCATCCTTATATCTTTTTAGAAATTTATCCATCACCTTTGCAAAAATAAATACCCCAAGAGCTGCCCCCACTGCAAACATCCCCATGGGAAAGATTTTAAAATTATTTATAAATCCCAGGACATTATAATATTCCCCTAGTATCATCAGTATCAATGACCCAGAGATGCCGGGGATCACCATGGTACCTCCAGCTATTATCCCGCATAAAAATAGTTTCAGGATATAGAAAGTCGATATGCTTCCGTCCACTCCGTTAACAGTTGAGATTTTAATAAAACTCTGATAAAAAAACAGTATCAGAGGAATAATGGCCCCCATCAAAAATAATACAACTTCATTCTTTTTAGGATGGATTTTGTCCTTATGCTGCATTATAGCAGGTAGAGATGCTATTATTATCCCGAGGAAAAAAAAGCTCGTCTCCTCATAGTGATTTTTAAACAGGAATTCTATCAGTTTAGCAAAAAGAAGTATCCCAATCCCTGCACCAACCATTATTTGCGAAATAAATATTATATATTCCAGTTTTTTCTTACGAGTCACATTAAAGAATTCACCTATGGATTCTGTTAGTTTTTCATATATACCTAAAATAAGTGCCAGTGTTCCCCCCGATATTCCAGGAATAACATTGGCAACTCCTATTAGTGCACCTTTTATTACATTTTTAAACATATTATTTCACACAACTTTCTTTTATATAGTCCAGGGCCATTATATAGCCATAGTATGAAAACCCAGCTATTTGCCCCACAGCAATGTCCGCTATTACAGACTTTCTTCTAAATTCTTCCCTGCTGTGAACATTAGAAAGATGAACCTCTATAGTTTTTATTCCAGTAGCCAAAATAGCATCCCTTATGGCGATGCTGTAATGTGTAAAGGCAGCTGGATTGATTACAAGATAATCACTCTTTTGAAAGTGCTCTTGTATCTTGTCCACTATTTCACCTTCATGGTTTGATTGAAATACCTCTATTTCAAAACCGTGCCCAGAAGCCCTCTCTTCGATTTTTTTATTTATATCTTCGAGGGTCAGACTTCCGTATATTTTAGGCTCTCTTGTCCCCAAAAAATTCAGATTAACTCCGTGAATTACCAGTATCTTAAGCATTTAAAAACCTACTTTCTTTTTATATCTTCTACTATTTCAATGAAAGACTTTATATCATCAAACTCCATATACACAGAAGCAAATCTTACGTATGCCACTTCATCAAAGTGTTTTAATTTCTCCATTATTAATTCGCCCAGTTCCCGAGTGCTTATCTCATTTTTAAGAGAATTGTGGATAGTTTTTTCAACATCCATCAAAAAAACTTCCAGCTCCTCCCTGCTTATATTTCTCTTGACTGTAGCCCTCATGAGTCCCCTCATTAGTTTTTCACTGTCAAATCTTTCTCGGCTTTTGTCTTTTTTTACCACATAAAAAGGTGTCTCCTCCACCTTCTCATAGGTAGTAAATCTTTTTCCACAGGAGTTACACTCACGCCTTCTCTTTATAGAGTACCCTTCAGAGTAGGCTCTACTATCTACAACTCTTGTATTCTCCGAATCACAAAATGGACATTTCATATAAAATCACCTAAATATTCTCTTCTTCTTCAATGCACTCTAGTACCTCTTCTGGAGTTTTTACTGCCAAGAGTTTATTCCTGAATTCTTCGTTTCTGATAAGTCTCGAAATTCTAGCTAAAACTTTCAAATATATTTGACTGTCTTTGAGAGGAGAAGCAAAAACAAAAAACATTTTTACATCTTCTTCATCTAAAGAAGCAAAATCAACACCTTTTCTGCTTATTCCAAAGGCTATTGTCAATTTCTCTGCCGCGTCTGTTTTTGCATGAGGAATGGCAACTTTTTTACCTATCCCCGTGCTTCCTAGCTCTTCTCTTTCTACCAAAGCCTTATGAGTTACTACATTATCAATTATTGTGTCTGATTTCCCTATCAAAGTTGATAACTCTTCTAATACTTCTGTTTTATTTCCAGCCTTAAGGTCTAGGCTTACTAAGTCCTTTGACATGTAATCTGTTATTTTAACTATATTCATCATTTTTTAAATCCTCCCCTAAAAAATGTTTGAAATTTAGACTAGTGTGGAGATGATAATTTATATATTTTTCCAATATATTTATTACTTTTTTTATAGCTGTAATATCTCTTATCTCTTTCAAAACACCATCTGATCTCTCACCTGATATATTTTCCAATATTATTTTTTCCATTTTAGATAATTTTAAAAAATAACTTCCAGAATTTTTGCTGAACTTTGAGTTTTCTATGTCAAAATATTTACCTTCTGATAATTCAAAAGCAATTCCTTCCTCCTGTATCATTTTATTTAAAAAATGACAAACAAGCAAATGATTTTTTATTTTATTTTCACTTTTATCTAAATAATTTATAACTTTTAAAAAATAATTGTAAAGAACACTTTTCCTCTGGTTTTCTACCAAGATATTATTCAGCACCGATAAAATGTACATTATTATCTCTATATTTTCAACATTGCTTCTTATACCCCAAAATGACTCAAGTAATTCAAAATTTGTAGTTATAAGGCGTTCACCTTTTCTGTAAAAAACAAACTTAGAAAGTGCCAGAAGTTCTACTGCATTTTTATCTCTTCTTTTAGATTTTCTTATTCCCTTTATATTAAGTTGTATTTTACCATATCTCCGGCTAAAAATTGTTATCAGCCTGTCTGCTTCTCCATAATCTAATTTTTTTATAATTACACCGTCACTACTTAAAAATTTCATCTATATTTCAAACTCACTGCTTTTAAATTCAGGATTGATTACTATTTTTTTTAGCATGACTTCAGACAATTTTGAACCTCCATCATAAACAGTTATCTGCACCGGAAAATAATAGCCCTTTACCTTTTCTAACTTTTCAAAAACTATTCTCAAGCCACTTTCATATTCTAACTCTTTTATTTTACCACTATAAAAATCATCTTTAAATTTAGAGTCTTTCTGTTCCTTGGTTTTTATATCTTTTATAACTTTGATAATATAGTTTTCCTCATCATCAAGTTCTTCCTCATAACTCTGTTCAAAAAGTGGGAGATACACAATCTTTTTATTTTTATTATAAATATAAATTTCCCCCTTATTTTCCTCTGGAAAGATAATCTCTTTTTTTATGAGGTCAGGAAGTATTGCCTTTATATTATAATCTTTAACCCGTTTTTTTCCATTTATTAAAGTTACCTCTCTTGCATCAAATTGAAAACTTTTTATATCTGAAAGAGTCTTCTCAGCACCAACGGAAAGAATATTTATAAGTATAAAAAACAATATTAAACATATTTTTTTCATTCTATTACCCCTCTTCAAATATTATAACTTCATTAATATCAAAAATGTTAAAATCTTGGACTACTTTTATATCTTTAAAAAGTTGATTTTTACTCTCCCCTATACTTTCAACTCTTCCTACGTAGATTCCCTTAGGATAAATATCACTTATTCCAGAGGTGTATATCACCTCTCCGACATCTATATTTTTATCTACCGAGACACTCTCCATGGTCATTAATTCTGAGTTTTCCCCTTTTAATACACCTAGAACTTCATTTTTTCCACTTAAGACACTTGTATACACTTCACCTTTTGTAACAAGCTCCACCAGAGAATAATCTTTGTAAATTTTTGATACCCTGCCCAAAAGGTTTTTTCCGGCCATTACCACCATATCTTTTTTTATTCCGTCTGTTTCCCCTAGGTCTATAAATACACTTTCATGGTAGGTCAAACTATCCTTAAAATTAATTCTTGCAACTTTAAAGGCTTTTTTGCTACTTTGCTTCATATCTAGCAGCTTGTGCAGTCTCTCATTTTCCTCTACAAGAGTCTCTGTTTGTTTTTCTAGGATTGCAAGCTTTGCCACCTCATGCTTGAACTCTTTATTCTCTTGCATTATCCTATTATAATTCTTGAGAGTTGACAGCCCCTCCTTTATTTTATTGGTGGACTGATAGACCCATACCTTTACAGGGAAAAAGACACTTCCCACAGGACCTTCCAGTGAATTAAGAGGCCCCCTTAAAACCAAGAGGACCAGAATCAGACTGACTATATAGTAGGTAAGTCTTTTTTTAGAACCTCCCATTTTTTTAAACTTCATAATTGTATAGCTCCTTACTGTCCCTGCATTTTAATTCTTATTTTTAAGTCTTTATTTTAAAATCTCTTTCATTCAGATAAAGATTGTAATTTATACTAACATTTTTTGATCTTTTATTTTAATACTGCGTAAGTCAATTATATAATATGAAAATGTATTTGTAAAGACACCAATGTGTTAAGATTTCAGTATTCTGGTTATTTATTCATGCTTTGCCAGATCAAAATAAACTTTTCATCATGTTAATTTACAATAGTAAAAAACAGGGCATATGCCCTGCTTTTTACATCATACCAGGCATCATACCTGGATTTTGCGCATCGTCCTTGGCTTCTTTTTTTTCTACCACCACAACTTCAGTTGTGAGAATTAACGCAGATATAGAGCCCGAGTTTTGTATGGCTGATCTAGTTACTTTAGCCGGGTCTATTATTCCTGCTTCTAACATATTTGTATATTCTTCCTTAGCGGCATTGAATCCATGTCCTTCTGGAAGAGATTTTACCTTTTCTAGTACCACTCCTGCATCAAGGCCGGCATTTTCAGCTATCTGCCTGAGAGGAGCCATGAGGGCTTTCTTTACTATCTCTACACCTATACCCTCTTCCCCTTCTAAAGTGAATTCTTCCATGGCTTTTACTATCTCTATCATGATAGTTCCTCCGCCTGGCACTATTCCTTCCTCTACAGCCGCTCTTGTTGCATTTAGGGCATCTTCTATTCTGAGTTTTTTCTCCTTCATCTCAGTCTCTGTCACTGCCCCTACTCTTATTACTGCTACCCCTCCAGAAAGTTTTGCCAGTCTTTCCTGGAGTTTTTCTTTATCATAATCAGATGTAGACTCCTCTACTTGTGATTTTATCTGATTTACCTTCGCATCTATATCATGTTGTGCTCCAAGTCCGTCCACTATAACCGTATTATCCTTTGTTACCTTTACTCTTTTTGCTCTTCCAAGATTATAGAGCTGCACATCTTCTAATTTCATAGCTTTCTCTTCAGAGATTACCTCTCCCCCTGTAAGTACCGCTATGTCTTCTAGCATCGCTTTTCTTCTGTCTCCAAAGGCAGGCGCCTTTACGGCTATTACATTTAAGGTTCCTCTGAGCTTATTTACCACAAGGGTAGCCAGTGCCTCTCCCTCTAGATCCTCTGCTATTATAAGAAGAGGTTTAGATTCCTGCATTGTTGCTTCTAATATAGGTAATATCTCTTTCATATTTGAGATTTTCTTGTCTGTGATCAGAATATATGGATTTTCAAGGTTACCCTCCATTCTTTCTGGATCTGTTGCCATATAAGGAGATACATAGCCCTTATCAAATTGCATCCCTTCTACAACTTCAAGAGTTGTTTCAAAAGACTTGGCTTCTTCCACTGTTATTACCCCAGTCTCTCCAACCTTTTGCATAGCATCTGCTATAAGGGCCCCGATCTCTTCATCTGACGCTGATATAGATGCCACCTGAGCTATCTCTTCGTTATCCTGTATCTTTTTAGCCCTCTCCTTGAGGTGTTTCACCGCTTCTTTTACAGCTTTTTCCATACCTTTTTTGATAAACATAGGATTTGCCCCTGCACTCACCATTTTAAGGCCCTCTTTTACCATGGCCTGAGCAAGTACTGTTGCTGTAGTTGTACCATCTCCAGCCACGTCATTAGCCTTTGTTGCGACTTCTTTTACTAGTTGTGCCCCTACATTTTCAAAAGGATCCTCTAGTTCTATCTCCTTGGCAATTGATACTCCATCATTTGTTATAAGAGGAGCTCCAAAAGCCTTCTCAAGTACGACGTTTCTTCCTCTAGGGCCCAATGTTATCTTCACTGCATCTGCAAGAGTATTTACACCTGCCTCAAGTTTTTTTCTTCCTTCTTCGTTAAATTTAAGTATCTTAGCCATCTTAAAATTACCTCCAAATTTTATTCTTACTCTACAACTGCAAGAACATCTTCTATATTCAGGATAAGGTACCTTTCTGACCCGTCCTTTATCTCTGTCCCGGCGAACTTAGCATATACTATTTTATCTCCATTTTTAACATCTTGAAGTTTTTCTCCCGATCCAACTGCTTCTATTATCCCAAGATTGGGTTTTTCTTTATCTGCTGCTCCGGGAATAATGAGTCCGCTTGCTGTTTTTTCTTCCATTTTTATAGATTTTACAAGTACTCTTTCCCCTATAGGTCTTATTGTCATGCGTATCCCTCCCTTCAACTTTGTTAGCACTCTGTTCGACAGACTGCTAATTGCTACAAGGATATAATATCTCAATTTTATTTTTGAGTCAAGTGTTTTAAATAAAAAAAACACACAAAATTAATCGTGTGTTAAAAAGAGTTATTTTTTCTTTGCTTCTTCAAATTTAGCCCATACTCCTGCTTTTACAAGTATGCTTTTTACTGTTCTTGTTGGCTGAGCACCATTTGTAAGATACTTGATGATTTCTTCTTCTTTTAGTACTACTTTAGAATCTTCTAGTGGAAAGTAGTTCCCAAGGTAAGCTACTGCTTTACCGTCTCTTTTTGATAGAACTTCCATTGCAGCTATTCTGTAAGTAGGTCTTTTAGCTCTTCCCATTCTAGTTAGTCTTAATTTTAACATATCTTCTTCACTTCTCCTTCTTATCTAATTTTTATTTTTTTAGACATCAATTTATTTTTTAAAAAGGAAACTTCTTTTTTCCTCTTCCGCCCATCATTCCAGGCATCTGTGGAAAGTTCCCGTTACTAAACATTTTCATAACCTGCTTCATCTGATCAAACTGCTTTAAAAGTTTATTTACATCTGAAACCTCTACGCCGCTTCCCTTTGCTATTCTCTTTTTCCTGCTGGCTTTAAGAATTTCAGGTTTTTTTCTCTCTTCTCTAGTCATAGACTGTATAACAGCCTCTACTTTTTTCATCTCTTTTTCTGCTGGAGCAAGATCCCCTAGCTGACCAGCACCTGGAAGCATTTTTAATATACCACCCAAAGGTCCAAGCTTTTTTATATTCTGGAGCTGTTTCAAGAAATCCTCTAGATCAAAGCTCTGATTTTTTATTTTTTCTTCTAGAGACTTAGCATCATCCTCGTCGATAGCTTCCTGAGCTTTTTCAACAAGAGAAACTACATCTCCCATTCCCAATATTCTTGAGACAAGTCTTTCAGGGTGAAATAACTCTATGTCGTCAATTTTCTCCCCGATTCCTATGAACTTAATGGGCTTACCTACAACTGCCTTTATGGAAAGGGCTGCTCCACCTCTTGTGTCTCCGTCCAATTTTGTCAGTACAACGCCGTCTATATTCAGTGAATTGTTAAATGATTGTGCTAAGTTTACTGCGTCCTGACCTATCATGGCATCCACTACTAGAAGTATCTCTTGAGGTCTGGTAACTTTTTTTATATCTTTAAGTTCTTCCATTAGTGACTCATCTACATGAAGTCTTCCTGCCGTATCTAGGATGACGTAAGTTGCATTATTTTCTTTTGCGACATTCAGACCATCATTACATATTCCTCTAGCATCTTTGCTTCCCTCTTGGATATACACGGGGACATCTATTTGAGTTCCTAAAACCTGAAGCTGTTTCATCGCAGCGGGCCTATATACGTCAGCTCCCACCAGATAAGGTCTTTCACCTTTTTTCTTGAGGAATTTTGCAAGTTTTGCAGCAAAGGTGGTCTTCCCTGCTCCCTGAAGTCCTGCCAGCATTATAACTGTAGGATTTTTTGCCGACTTTGTAAGTCTGGCATTTGTACCTCCTAGGAGTTCTACTAGTTCATCATTTACTAATTTTACAAACTGCTGTCCTGGGTTTATACCGGTTATTACCTCTTCCCCAACGGATTTTTCCTTTATTTTATTTACAAACTCTTTGACAACTTTATAGTTTACATCTGCTTCTAAAAGGGATAATCTTACCTCTTTCAAAGCGGATTTTATATTGTCTTCACTTAGCTTTCCATGCCCCTTGACTTTTTTAAATATTTCTTGAAATCTTGTACCTAAATTATCTAACATCAGGTCACCTCTTATAAGTCAATACTTTCAATTATTTCTTCTAATTTTTCGGGAGTAAATTCTTCTTTCAGTTTTAGAAGGCTATTCTTTATTTCCCGTTCTCTTTTATAAAAACCTATTTTTTCTTCGTATTCTTTCAATATTTTTATTCCTCTTCTGATATTGTCATAAACAGCCTGCCTGCTGACATCATGTTCTTTTGCAATTTCAGATAGAGAAAGATCTCTCTCAAAGTGTTCAATCATATATTCTTTTTGCTTATCACTGAGAAGGTTCTTATAGTAATCCATCAGCAGTGAAACTTCTAAAAAATCACTCAACTCCATAGTTTACTCCCACATTATATATGATTAGCCCCTTAGTGTCAAGGCTTTTTTCTTTACAGAATATCATTTTTTTTATACAATTTTATACAAATGACAAGGGTTTCCCCTTGCCATCTTTTTTTTATATCTCTCTTAAAAAAATATTTTGTGTTCTGTCTGGTCCTACTGATACCATTGAGATCTGACATCCGATAATTTCTTCCACTCTTTTTAGATAATTCTTACAGTTTTCAGGAAGCTCATCATATTCTCTCATTCCTGTTATATCCTCTTCCCAACCTGGAAGTTCCTCATATACAGCCTTAGCTTTTGCCAATCTTTCAATAGAGGATGGCACTGTAGTATAGATCTCTCCGTCGATTTCGTATCCTACACATATATTTATTTTTTCAAGTCCGCTTAGTACATCTATCTTTGTGATAACTACATCTGTCAGACCGTTTATATCTACAGCAAATTTACCCACCACAAGATCGATCCATCCACATCTTCTCGGTCTTCCTGTAGTAGCACCGTATTCTCCACCGATATCTCTAAGCCTTTCACCTATTTCGTCTTCAAGTTCAGTTACAAAAGGTCCCTCTCCTACTCTTGTAGTGTAAGCCTTCATTACCCCTATAGCCTTGTCGATTTTCTTAGGTGCTACACCTACTCCTGTTGTTACTCCTGCAGTTGTAGGAGAAGATGATGTCACATATGGATAAGTTCCGTAGTTGATGTCAAGCATCATTGCCTGAGCCCCTTCGAAAAGCACAAATTTATCCTGGTCTAAAGCTTCATTTACCTCAGGTACAGAGTCTATTATTCTGTGACCTATTTTTTTAGAGTATTCTTTAAATTCAGCAAGCATCTGATCAAAGTCCATTTTTTCTACACCGTAGATTTTCTCAAAAACTTCATTTTTCTCTTCTAGATTGGTTCTCAGTTTACCTTCAAAAGTTTCCATATCAAGAAGGTCCACCATTCTAAGACCGCATCTAGTTATTTTATCAGCATAACAAGGTCCTATTCCTCTCTTTGTAGTTCCTATCTTCTGATCCCCTCTAGCTTCTTCTCTGAGTTCATCTAGTCTTACATGGTAAGGAGTAATTATATGTGCCCTATCACTTATAAAAAGATGATCTACTTTTGCCCCTCTTTTTTCTAGAACTTCTAACTCACCTAGAAGAACCTTGATATCTACTACAACTCCCGGGCCTATTATACACTTACCATTTCCGTGAAGCATTCCTGAAGGAAGAAGATGAAGTACAAACTTCTCACCGTTCACAACCACTGTGTGACCAGCATTGTTTCCTCCCTGAAACCTCACAACATAATCAGCCTTATGAGCTAAGACGTCTATAATTTTACCCTTACCTTCATCTCCCCACTGAGTTCCAACTACTACGTAACCTGCCATTGAATATACACCTCTTTCTGACTTGGATTAGATATATTTAAACAACCAAATATTGTTAATACCTATTTTGTTTTTTTGATCTCTATGTAATTAATATTTTTATTGTGCTTATATATAAACAGACTTTCAAACTCCGTCTGAATATTCTCTTCTATCAATGGACTGTTATGAAGATCAGACGTATGATAAACCACCTTGTAACCATCCATTTTTTCCATAAATTTAAGTACATCAGAATAGTATCCGTCATGATCAGTTTTAAAGAAAAGGGTTCCTTCTTTTTTTAAAATTACATCTAAAAGTTTAAAAAGGCCTGGCTGTAGAATTCTGTTCTTCTCTTTTCCGTCCCATGGGTCTGGAAAATTGATGTACATCCCCTCTATCTCCTCTTCCCCTATAAAGTTGACTATCTCTTCACCCCTTCTCTTGATGAAAAGTATATTTTCAAGGCCAAGGGACTCCGATTTTCTTGCGGACAAAACCAGTCTTTTGAATCTTATTTCAAGAGCCATATGATTTCTTTCAGGGTGTCTTTCACACATAGAGTTGGCGAAATTTCCGCTCCCTGATCCTATTTCTAAATAAATGGGATTTTTGTTCCCAAAGTACTCATTCCATCTCCCCCTATATGAATCCATAACCTCTTTATCATACATTATATATTTAGGATAGTCATTTAGTTTCACCATATACGGGTTATAATTCCTCCTGGGACGATCAAAGAAATGCTTCCAGATATCTCCCACCTCTGTATTAGACATACTTCCCTCCATATAAAAGGATTCTTTTTCTGTTAAGTTATCTTTAACGATGTTTTCGTACAAAAAACAAAACACCAAGTAATTGTATAAAAATATTTAAATTATGTCAATAATTCTTTTGAATGTCTTGGCTGCTACATCTGTATTCTCACGAAAAAACCTGTCGATTTCTTCTAAATTCACCTGTTTATTCTCTATCTTTTGTACTGCCCCAATAAACTCCTGGGTATTCTCCACCTTATATCCTATTTTTCTCTGGATTATCTCCTTGGAAATTTCCTTCACATTTTGCAGATATTTACCAAAAATAGGCGGTTTTCTGTAGTAAAGGGGCTCTATCAAACTATGGCCGCCTATATCCACAAGGGTCCCTCCAACAAAGGCCACATCACATAGGGCATAGAGCTTTCTCAAAATTCCCATCTGATCTACCAAAAGCACCTGGGTATCTTCTTTCACACCTTGGCTAATAGTACTCCATTTTTCATATCTGTATCTATTTTTTAGTAACCTTTCTTCTATATCTGCTGTTCTTTCTATGTGGCGAGGAACCAGAATCAAAAAATACTCCCTTAGCTTGTCATAGGCATCTAATATATACTCCTCTTCGTCGTCTCTTGTACTCCCTGCGACAAATATTTTCCTATTTTCAAGGCCTAACTCTTTTCTTATTTGATAGAGCTGTCCCTCTGTAAAATCAGTAAGCTTTACATCAAACTTTAGATTCCCAAAGTCCTCTACTTTTTCAGCAGATGCCCCTATATCAATGATTCTATTTTTGTCCTCTTCCGTCTGCATGAGAAAGAAGTTCACCTTTGAAAAAAGTTTTTTCAGATAAAATGATATTCTTTTATAAGATTTAAAGGATTTATCAGATATTCTTCCGTTCACAAAAACCACCTTGGATTTTTTAGAACTCATTCTTATAAGGTTGGGCCATATTTCAGTCTCTATGATTACGAGAGCCTTTAGGTTTATCTTAGACAGTATCTCTCTTATCTTAAAAAAATCATCTAGGGGAAAATAAAGCAGATCTATATTTTTATCATCCTTATATTTTGCCTCTGCAGTAGCTCTTCCAGTATCTGTCATCATGGTTATAAGAACTCTAAAATCAGTATTTTCAAGAAACTCCCTCACAAGGCTCTCTGATAGATTTATCTCTCCCACAGAAGCACAGTGTATCCACACATGATCTTTCCCCTGATTTTTTAAGGTAATCTTCTGAAAAAGCCTTTTTTTAAGGAATCTTCTCAGCCTCCCATTAAAAATCGATACAATAAAAAGAGGTATATAAATAATTATCCTTGAAAGGTTATAAAACATCTTCCTCTCCCTTTTTCATTTTATTTCTATTTCTATCCAAAAAAATATACCCATATTCATGGGTATATAAAATTCTATTCTAAAACTTCACTCACATATACAAGCTCGACACCTTCATTTTCTATATAGTCTACCATAGATTTCAGTGCCACAGCCATATTTTTGTGATAATGACCTATTGCCAGTATTTTCCCGCTGTCCGTTGCCATTTTCACTGCGGCTTTTATCTCTTTTTTTATATCCTCCACATTTTTACTGTTGTCCAAAAATTTAGAACAGTAATATGTAGGAACACCTAGTTCTTTTGCCGTTGAATAGCCCTTAGTTTTTGATGTAGTTTTGCTGTCGATATAAAACATATCCTTATTTTTTGCATATTTAAGAAGGGTTTTCATCTGAAAAGCATTCTCTGTAAATCTTGACCCCATGTGATTATTGAAGCCCTTCATCTCTCCTACATCACCGATGGCTTTATCAAATCTTTTATAGACCTCTTCTTTTGTCATTTTCGGCATAAGTATACCCTCTGTCCTAGAATTGAGAGAATCACTAGATCCTGCCATGGGCATATGAAGTATCACTTGGAAACCATATTCTTTTAGTTTTTCAGTGGCCTCAGAACTTCTAGGCAGAAAAGGTATCGTAGCAAAGGATACTGGTTTTTTTATTTTTCCAAAGATATCTGCAGTCTGGGTGTTCATTCCAACATCATCTATCAATATAGACAGTTTCCCGCTGTAGACTTTCTTTGGAGGAGTCGGAGGTATAGGGGTATAATAATAAAGCTCTATAACCATTCTTTTTTCACCACGAAAATCTCTGTAGAGTATCTTCTCTTTGTTACCCTCTATACTGCTTTCAGCCCTCAAAGCCTCTGTTTCTCCCAGACCAACTTCTGTCCCTTTTTCCAATTCGACCTTATACAGATCACCGGTTTTTACTATATCCACTCCGGTTTTTTCACCAAGCGTTTCCAGAGTCTTTTCTAGTTCTTTCAGTTCCTTTACCGTATTTTTTTCCATAACTTTCGTATAGCTATCTTTTCTTACAGCTTTAAAAACAAGGCCTAAAATCAAAACCAATAATGCTGCACCTATGAAAAAATTCTTTTTTCTGTACATTATTTTTCTCCTTTAGATTCTTTCTCTTACGAGAGCCGATATTTTATCAGAAACCTCTTCTATACTGAGGAAGCTTGTATCCACCTCAATGGCATCCTCTGCTTTTTTGAGGGGACTCTCCTCTCTAGTAGAGTCTATGTGATCCCTTTCTTCTATTGACTTTAATACCGATTGGTAGTCTGATTCTATACCCCTTTCCCCGTATTCTTTAAGTCTTCTTTTGGCTCTTTCTTCGGGACTAGCCACTAGAAAAACCTTGAGGTGGGCATTCGGGAAAACCACTGTTCCAATATCTCTCCCGTCAAGAATAACCCTTTTCCCCCTGCCTATCTCTCTTTGCAGCTCTACAAGTTTTTCTCTTATGGCCTTTATAGAAGCTGTTTTAGAGACTATGGAAGTTACTCTTGGAGTCCTTATTTCATGGGAAACATCTATTCCGTTTAGAATAAATTTATCTCCCTCTATATCTATTTTAATATTTTTTAGCATAAGCTCTACTTCTGCAGGATTATCGAGGTCCACGCCTTTTTCTAGACTGTAAAAAGCCACCATCCTATACATAGCTCCCGTATCGAGATAAGTCAGTTTATATTTTTCGGCTACCAGCTTTGAAATTGTACTTTTCCCGCTTCCTGCCGGTCCGTCCACTGCCACGATGAAATTACTCATTTTAGAAACACTCCTATTCTAGCTGTATTCTAAGCTCTAGCTGCTATAGCACGCCACTCTTTATCTTTTTTTATTTCCAATATTTCAAAGCCTGCCGACTTTATCTTTTTTTCTACCTCATTGACCTTGTCCTCTATTATCCCGGAAAGTATAATCAGTCCGCCTTTTTTTATCACTCTTGTCATATCATCAAGAAGCATCAGTATTACATCTGCTAGTATATTTGCAACTACCACATCGAATTTCTTATCTTTAACTATTTCTAGAAGGTTTCCCTTAAAAACCCTGCTTTTTTCAGTTGATACCCTGTTTAACTCCAGGTTCTCTTTTGTTGATTCCACAGCCAGCTCATCTATGTCAACACCCCATATCTCGTCTGCTTCAAGTCTGTCTGCAGCTACCATAAGTATTCCTGAGCCTGTCCCTACATCGATTACACTTTCTCCGCCTTTTATATAGTTTTCCATGAGCTTAAGACACAGTGATGTAGTTGGATGTGAACCTGTACCGAAGGCTCTCCCTGGGTCTAGTTCAATGACAACTTCATCCCCTTCTGCTTCATATTCTCTCCATGTGGGTTTGACCACGAATCTTCTGCTCACTTTTTCTGGATAAAGATATTTCTTCCAGGCATTCTGGTAATCTTCCTCTTCGAGCTCATAAAAATCAAGTGAGTAGACCACATCATCCCTGTCTTGAAATTTTTCCTCAAAGGCTTTTCTGTACATCTCTTTTTTTCTGTCTGCATAAAAATTCATTGGGAAATATGAAGATATAGAATAATCTCTCATGAGAAACTGTCTTTCATCTCTATAGTAATCTAGAGGATTTTTATTCTCAAGGGGCTCTTCGATCTTAAGTCCCTGGGCACCAAATTCATAGAAGATACCCTCTATCTCCTCCTGGGTTTTTTTTATGTCATCGGCATCAAAAATAATTTTAGCCTCTATAAGTTTCATATTATCTCCTTAATAATTCTTTATTGTCTCGGAAAAGTCCTTAAAGTATAGGTCCATCCTAGCAGGGGTTATGGATATATAACCGTCCTTTACAACCACCGAATCTGTATCCGGTTCGTTGTTCCCTTCACCTGGTTTCCCTCCAAGCCAGTAATAATTTTTACCCTGGGTATCTATTCTTTCCACCAGGTTATCTTCAAATTTTCTGTTGCTAAAAGAGGTATACTGATACCCTTTTATCTCCTCCATGGGAAGATTTGGGACATTTATATTCAGTAGTGTCCCTGGCGGAAATTCTAGCTCTTGAATCTTGTCAAGATATCCTGTCAAAAATTCCGCGGCACTTTCAAAATAAGGGCTGTTGTCAGGATCACACAGAGAAATTGCTATGGCCTTATTATTATAAAAAACACCCTCTGATGCTGCAGCAAAAGTTCCAGAATAAAATACATCTGTTCCGAGATTTGCACCTCTATTTATACCTGCGATTACAAAATCAAATTCTATATCCTTATACAGATGGCCGCAGGCCACCTTCACGCAGTCTGCAGGTTTCCCGCTGACCCAGTACCCGAAGAATTCTCCGTCTCTTTCTGCCTCTGAATATCTTAAAGGCATATGTAGAGTAACTCCGTGACCTGTCCCACTCTGTTCCTCTATAGGTGCCACCACATAAACTTCATGTCCCTCCTCCTTTAGAGACTTTGTCAAAACCCTTATTCCTTCGGCGTAAATTCCGTCGTCATTTGAAATTAATATTTTCATATTATTTTACTCCTCTTTAAAAAGCTGCTATATCATCTTTTGACAAATCCAGCCTTTCTATTTTTTTACATATACCTGATCTTGAGTCGATTTCTATATCAAGTCCGTTTAATCTCTCGTTCCCCTCTGCCACCTCAAATTTTTGAGGTAAAGATGTGAGGAATTTAGGAATTATAGACTCCACTTTCATTCCTATTACTCCATTTTGGGATCCTGTCATCCCAACATCTGTTATATATCCAGTCCCCTTTGGAAGTATCTTGCTGTCTGAGGTCTGGACATGGGTATGCGTCCCAAATACAAGAGATGCCCTTCCATCTAAAAACCATCCCATGGCAACTTTTTCAGAGGAGGCCTCAGCATGAAAATCTACGATGATGCATTTCACATCTTCTCCCAACTCCCAGAAAAGTTCTTCCATCTTTGCAAAAGGACAGTCTATAGGGGGCATAAATACTCTCCCCTGAAGAGATACAACTGCTATTTTCTCTCCACTCTTGGTTTTTTTTATTACATAACCGCTACCCGGAACCCCCATGGGATAATTTAAGGGTCTCAGTATGTTGTCGTTATTGGCCAGGTATTCATACATCTCTCTTTTATCCCAGATATGATTTCCACCTGTTATGACATCTATTCCCCAGCTAAAAAATTCATCTGCAAGCTTTCCTGTTATTCCAAAGCCCGCAGCTGCATTTTCCCCATTTATAATAATAAAGTCATAGTCATTTTTTTTCTTGTTTATAAATTCTTTTAAAATACCTCTTCCCGGTTTACCTACCACATCTCCTGCTATTAATATCCTCATTTTTTTCCTTCTTTCTTTTTTTTGTATCTAACCAAATTATTATATCACTTTCAATTAAATTTTCCAAGTTATTACAACTCTTGCAAGACTCACTATAAGTACCCATATATATTCAAACAGAATATAACTGCATAAAAGTTTTTTTCTTTTGAACATCTATTAAATTATTGAATTTCTCCAAAAGCTTCTGTTACTTTTCCTTGATGAAAAGTAACCAAAAATCAAGCCTTGTCTTGTCCAAGCTAAAATATAATCAATTTTACTAAAAATACAAAACTCGCTTCGCTCAAACATTGTATTTTCTTAACGTAAAATTGATTATATTTATTCACGCTTGTCCTGCGAATAGGCATTTTAAAAGATTTTGAAGATTTTAAAGTCTTTAAAAATCATTTGAATCTTTGGATCTCTAAATGGCATTGATAAAATCAGCGTTAAGAATAACCGCAGTAAAATCCTTAGAAAAAATCGACTGTCTGAGCGCAGCGAGTTTCGAGTTTTTCTTGGATTTTCAAGGTTATTTAGCTGATTTTTCACAGCCTTGACCTTTTGGTTACTTTTCTGTCAAGAGAAAAGTAACACTAGATAAAGTCAGTAATTTACTCTATAAAAAAAGACGGCTTTTGCCGTCTAATTATTTTGCGTAGTCCACTGCTCTTGTTTCTCTTATTACAGTTACTTTTATCTGTCCTGGATACTGCATAGTCTCTTCGACTTTTTTAGCAACATCTCTTGACATCTTTATAGCCTGGTCATCCCCTATAGACTCAGGGTTAATTATGATTCTGACCTCTCTACCCGCCTGTATAGCAAATGAAGATTCTACTCCATCAAAAGAGTTTGCGATCTCTTCAAGTCCTTCTAATCTTTTCAGGTAAGTTGAAAGAGTTTCTCTTCTTGCTCCAGGTCTAGAAGCTGAGATAGCGTCGGCTGCCTGTATCAGAATAGCCTCTACACTCTCAAATTCAACCTCATTATGGTGAGCCATTACTGCATTCAATACAAGTGGTTTTTCCCCGAACTTTTTCAAGAATTCTCCACCTATAAGTGCATGTGAAGCCTCTATGTCATGTTCTAAGACCTTTCCTACATCGTGAAGAAGTCCTGCTCTCTTGGCCAGTTCAGTGTTTGCACCGAGCTCAGCAGCCAAGTTTCCTGCAAGTCTTGCCACCTCTATAGAGTGAGTCAGAACGTTTTGTCCATAGCTAGTTCTAAACTTAAGTTTACCTAAAGTTTTTATTATTTCCTGGTGCATTCCAGGTATTCCAAGCTCAAGCAAAGCATGTTCTCCAGCTTCAATAATCTCTTTATTTACTTCTTTTTTCGCCTTATTTACAGCTTCCTCTATTTTAGCAGGATGTATTCTTCCGTCAGTCACCAATTTTTCTATGGTGTTTCTGGCAACTTCTCTTTTTACTCCATCAAAACTAGATAGTACAACTGCCTCAGGAGTATCGTCGATTATTACATCTACACCTGTGAGAGCCTCTATAGCCCTTATATTTCTACCTTCTCTTCCTATGATTCTTCCCTTCATTTCATCATTAGGAAGGTTTACTACTGATACAGTAGCGTCTACTACATAATCTGCAGAAGCCTTTCCTATTGCTGTAGAAAGTATTCTTTTAGAGACTCTTTCCTTCTCTTCAGAAAGTTTGTTTTCAAACTCTTTTATTTTCATAGCCGTCTCATGAGTCAGCTCATTTGTCAATTTTGTTATCAACAGATCTTTTGCTTCGTCTTTAGAGAATCCTGATATTCTCTCTAGTTCCATTTCCTGCCTAGATCTCAGTTCTTCAATCTCACCATTCTTATTTTGAAGTTTTTCTTCAAAGTCAGTGAGCTCCTGAGATTTTACCTCTAGTCTGTCTATTTTTTTATCCAGAGTTTCCTCTTTTTTCGCAAGTCTTGTTTCTTTCTGGTATATATCAGATTTGGCTGTCTTAATCTCTTTTTCAGCTTCCTCTTTCAGGTGATATACCTTTTCTTTTGCCTTTAGTTCTACCTCTTTGGCCTTTGCCATGGCTTCTTTTTCAGACCCCTCTACTATCTCTTTAGCTTTGAGTCTTGCTTTAGCTATTTCGTCTTCTAGATTATTAAGTTCATCTATTTTTTTATCTATAACGGATTTTTTATAAGCTACTGTTAGGAGTATGCTAAATCCGATTACTGCTGATGCTACAACTATTGACGTATTCATTATAATACTTCCTTTCTACAGATTTATTTTTATTAAAAGTTGGCTAATGCCTCCTCTTCAGTTTCGTAAATTTCAAATACTTCATCTAATCCTACCATTTCAAAAATTGTCTTGATGTGATCATTTAATTTTATAAGTTTTATATCTCCACCTATTTCTTTTACAGTTCTTAGTTTACCTCTTAAAATTCCCATGGCTAAACTGTTGATATGAACGAGCTCCTCAAAATCAATTATAAAGTTTACAGCGTCTGCTTCTATTAATTTGGCTATTCTTTCTTTTAACTTAGGAGCTACAAGAGCATCTAGCTCTCCTACTACTTTTATTACCCTTACATCATTTAAATTTTTCTCTACTATTTCAAAATTCGTTACCATTACTTGGCCTCCTTAACTTCTTTTGATACATTAAATTTTGTTCCTGTTTCTTTTTTCTCCACATTAAACTCGTCAACCATTCCTTTGACGATAAACAAACCCATTCCACCTTCTTCTTTGCTACTTTTTTTCTCATCATAACCATGACCGTTGTCTTCAATACTTAAATATACAGTATTACCTACTTTTTTTAAGAAAATTGTCATTTCACCAGTTTCATATCTATACCCATGTTCAACTACATTGGTTGCAAGTTCATCTATAACTGAAAGTAGTTTCATTACATCGCCTTTTTCTATATTCTGGTTTTCAAAATAGGTCTTTGCAAGGGCCCTGATTAGAGTCAGATTATGCAAGGAAGAAGGCAATACGAGTTTTACATCATTTTTCTCCAAAACCTTCACCTTCTTTCTTGAAATTTAACTACTTCCCACACATGATTTTCATATTTAAACTGCACATTAAAATAAAAAGTTTCTTCTCCTGTATTGAGGGCCACTATGTTCCTGGCTACTTCATCTTCAAAACTCGTCTTAGAAACAAATACCCTGTATTTTGTAAAATCTATATCTGCAAGTTTATCTAAAGTTGTTGTATTTCTCAAACTTTTGCTCATATGCTTTTTAAGGGTTGTAAGTTCATTATCAACAAGCTCTTTTTTGATTTTTTTTATTAGTTCTTCCAATTTTTCTTTTGCTTCTGCCCTCTGATCAAGTAAAAACCTGAATTTAATAACTTCAGGTGTGTATCCATAGACCCTTTTGTGCTCCTCTAGTGCCTTGGCAAGCTCAGCTAATTCCCAGCTGCTGTAAGAATTGTAAAACCTTGATTCTTCAAACTCTATTTTCTCTTTTTTAGATACTCTAGAGCAAGCCGTACCAAGATTTAACACAATCATTATTATTAAAATTCTTTTTAACATATCATTCTCCTATGAGATTAACATTATAATAATAGCATACGGGGATGAAATTATCAAGTTAATATTTCCAACATTTTCAAAGGTTTTTGAGCCTTTGAAGTACATCCAAGGCTATTTCTTCCTCACTTATTTCTCCCAAATCATACCATATATACGAAGCATCATTTTTAAACCATGTAAATTGTCTCTTGGCATATCTCCTAGAATTTCTCTTTATAAGCTCGACAGCTTCTAATAGGGTGCATTCTCCCTTGAGATGCCTTATAATTTCCGAATAACCTATTACATTTATCTTTTCAAGGTTCTCCCCATACTTTTTATAAACTTTTTCAACTTCTTGGTAAAGCCCTGCATCCATCATCATATCCACTCTCATATTAATTCTCTCATAAAGGCTTTTTCTATCTCTTTCAAGGGCCACTTTGAGAAACTTGTAATTATTACCCTTTATATTTCTTTTAGAAACCACAGAAAATTTTTCTCCAGTAAGAATGCAGACCTGTAGGGCTCTTTCCACCCTTTTTTTATTGTTTGGATGTATGCCTTCAGCTGCTTCAGGATCCAATTTTACAAGTTCACTGTAGAGTTCTTCGCTGTTTTTTTTCATAAGTTCTTCTCTAAGTTCCGGATCAGAAGCAGGGAGCTCAGATAAACCCTCTGTAACAGAACTAATATATAATCCTGTCCCGCCTGTTATTATTACACCTTTATTTTCTTTTTCCTTTTTTGATAAAATATTATTTACTTCTCTCTGATACTCCCCCACACTGTATTTTTTTATGGGAGCCACAGTATCAATCATATAATGTTTTATACCCTGCATCTCTTCCTCAGTTACTTTTGCAGTTCCTATATCTAATTCTTTATATATTTGTGCCGAGTCCGCTGATATTATATCTGCTCCCATGGCCCTAGCCAACTTTATAGAGAGAGCCGTTTTCCCTACAGCTGTAGGTCCGGCTATAACAAGTCCCTTCATTTTCCCCTCCTTGTGCTTTTTCTAAGTTTATCATATGAAACTTTTTTTTCAAAATAACTTTCTCAATGTCCGCAGCACCAACTAAAAGAGAGGCAGCTTAAAGCTGCCTCTCTTTTTATGTTAATCTACAAAGTCAAATTCCACATTTGCTATTCTTACGGTGTCTCCGTGCTCTACCCCTGCATCTCGCAAGGCTTCTTCCATTCCAAGATTTTTCATCATGTGAAGGAAGTTGATTATAGAATCTTCGTCCATTGTTATTACATATTTATTCAGTACATCTTCTACTATTCTTCCGTCTACCACATATACCCCTTCTTCATCCTGAGTAATGATATAGTCCTCTTTATCTCCCTTGATTGCCTTTAGTACCTCATCTATATCTATTTCATCTTCGAGAGGTTCCCTTTCTATAGACTGAAGAATTTCCCATGTTCTGTATGTCACTTCTTTTAGACCATCATTCATTATAACTGATACAGGATAAAATTCTATCCCCTGATCCTCTACAAATTTTTTAAACTCTTCATACTGCTCTGTATTCCAGAGAAGGTCCATCTTATTTGCAATAACTATTTGTTTTTTCGCAGCCAGCTTTGGACTAAATTTCTGAAGTTCCTCGTTTATTTTTTTAAAATCCTCTATAGGAGTTCTTCCTTCTAGTCCTGCGGCATCAACTATATGGTATATCATCTTACATCTTTCAATATGCCTTAGGAATTTGTCTCCTAGTCCCACGCCTTCGTGGGCACCCTCTATAAGTCCCGGAATGTCAGCCATAAGGAATGATTTCCCCTCCTCTAGCCTCACCACTCCAAGCTTAGGAGAAAGTGTCGTAAAGTGATAGCCGGCAACTTTTGATTTTGCAGAGGAAACTCTGTTTATAAAGCTTGATTTACCAACAGAAGGATACCCCACAAGGGCTACATCAGCAAGAAGCTTAAGCTCCAGTTTCACCTCTAGTTCAGCTCCATCCCTGCCTTTTCCGGCCATTGTCGGTGCTTTTCTGATGGCATTTTTAAAGTGTACATTTCCCTGTCCACCTTTTCCACCCTTTATAAGCACTCTTTCTTCCCCGTTATTATTCAGGTCTAAAAGGAGCTTACCGGTTTCCTGATCCCTCACCTGGGTTCCTATTGGAACTCTTATAAGTAAATCATCACCTGTTTTACCATACATCCTTTTTTTGGCGCCATTTTCTCCGTTTTCAGCCTTAAATATTCTCTTATATTTAAAATCAACCAGCGTATTTATGTTATTGTCTGCTACAAATATTATGTTTCCACCGTTTCCACCGTCTCCGCCATCTGGACCACCAAACTGCACAGACTTCTCTCTTCTAAAAGTAGCGGCTCCGTCTCCACCGTCTCCGGCTTTTATTGTGATTACAACCTCATCTATAAACAAATTAATTCCCTCCTTTAATGGGATTTTTTCCTAAGCAACCTAATTATTATACTATAATATCTATTTTTTTGCAATTTCAAACACTACTTTCCAAAGCATTTCAACAAACTCAATTTACCCCCAAAAACAGCAGTTTTTAAATATAAAAAATCCCGGCACCTGGCCGGGATTAAACATCCAATCGATTAAACTCTTTCAGGATAGACAGAAACTTTCTTCTTATCTTTTCCGTGTCTTTCGAATTTAACATATCCGTCAGTAAGAGCGAATAAAGTATGATCTTTACCTTGCCCCATGTTAGTTCCAGCATGGAACTTATTTCCTCTTTGTCTTACGATGATGTTTCCAGCCTTTACTACCTCACCATCATATTTTTTTACTCCAAGGTAGTTAGGGTTAGAATCTCTTCCGTTTTTAACAGAACCTTGACCTTTTTTCTTTGCAAATAATTGTATGTTCAATCTAAATAACATCTACTTTTCCTCCTTCTCTACAAGCTTTATAAATTCTGAATACTCTCTAGCTAATTGTTTAACTGTTAAATACATAATTTCCAACAATACATTCAGCTCTCTATCGTTGCCTTTGAGATCCACACCCCTAAAATCAACTTTTAGCAGTCCATCTTCAGAAATTTCATATCTAGGAACGATATCTAATACCTCATCCAAATGTGCTATTGGGAATTGTAAAGCAGTTGACAACGCCGCACAAACAATGTCTTCTCCGTGTTCTGCAAAACCTGCATGCCCTTCTGCCGAAAAAAAGACAATTCTGCCTTCTTTTCTAATTATAACTACTTCAGTCATAAGTTAATTAAGCTTCGATTGCTTTGATTTTGATTTCAGTAAGTAATTGTCTGTGACCTTTTTTTCTATGGTATCCAGTCTTTGGCTTATATTTGAAGTTAATAACTTTTTTCCCTTTTTCTTGGGAAAGTACTTCTACTAGAACTTTTGCACCTTCTACTACAGGAGCTCCTACTTTAACTTCTCCCTCTTTAGAAACAAGAAGAATATCAGTTAGTTCTACAGTTGTATTAACTTCAGCATTTAACTTCTCTACCTTTAATACGTCACCTTCTGCAACTTTGTACTGTTTACCACCAGTTTTGATTACTGCGTACATTTAAACACCTCCAAAAGATTAAAATCGCTGGTTAAAGGTTGCTGACGACCTTTACCATGCGTAACTCACGAAATGATATCACTTTTCATGCTTTTTGTCAATGATATCCTTGCTATTTTAAGAGTGATTTTATAAAAACTTTAAGAAACCCAAAATTCTTTTGATCTTTCAAGTCTAAATAAAGAAATATCAACTTTAATCCAAAAAAAAAGGAGGCTTTCGCCTCCTGAAGAATATTATATTCCTTTTACACTTTCCTCTAATTCTATCTCAGGGTTTTCATATATATCATAATCAAAGTCCCCTATAAACTTACTTGTGAGAGTTCCAGCTGTCATGGCACCACTGACATTTATAGCCGTCCTTCCCATGTCTATTAGCGGTTCTATAGATATAAGGAGTCCTACTAAAGCTACAGGTAAATTAAGTGCTGACAACACTATTAAGGCTGCGAAGGTTGCTCCTCCTCCTACCCCAGCGACTCCAAAGGAACTAAGAGCTACTATTACTACCACTTTCAATATAAAAATAGGGTTGGTAGGATCGATTCCTACAGTTGGAGCTATCATCACTGCGAGCATAGCAGGATATATACCGGCACAACCGTTTTGACCTATAGAGGCACCGAAGGAAGCTGATATATTGGCTACGCCTTCACTTATTCCCAGTTTTTTAACCTGTGTCTGAATATTCAGTGGTATGGTTCCTGCACTTGTTCTAGATGTAAAGGCAAAGGCTAATACCGGGAAAACCTTTTTCAGATATATACCGGGATTTAGTCCTGCAAAGGTTACAAGCATAAGGTGCATGAAGAGTACTACAGCTAAAGCCACATAAGAGGCAAGTACAAAGTTTATCAGATTTAAAATTTCTGCAGTATTGCTTGTAGAAACTACCTTTACCATGAGAGCCATTATCCCGTAGGGAGTCAGTCTCAGTATCAGTGTTACCATTCTCATAACTATATCATGGGCTGCATTGACAAATTTTCTTGCAGTTTCAACAGATTCAGGATGTTTCTTAGTAATTCCTAAAACTGATATTCCTATAAAGGCTGAGAAAATAACCACTGAAATTGTGGCGTTGTCTCCAGAACCTGCCATTGCTGCAAAAGGGTTGGTAGGTATGGTCTCCACCAGCTTTTGAGCCATTGAGGTATCCAGGTTAGACAGCTTGCTCACCATGGCCTCTCCTCTAGAAGCCTCTCTTTCTCCTACACTCATCCCTACTGCACTGAGCTTAAATAGAAGTGAAGATCCTACTCCTATCAGGGCTGATAGTGCCGTAGTACCGATCAGAAGACCCACAACACTTCCTCCGATCTTACCAAAGGTTTTCCCATCTTTTATATTTATGATGGCAGATATGATAGAAACCATTATAAGCGGAGTAACTATCATCTTCAATAACCTTACATAACCTCCAGATATTATATAAAACCATGAGTTTGAATCAGAGATAACCTGTGATCCTCTTCCGTAAACCAGCTGGAGTACTCCCCCAAACAAGACACCGAGAGCTAAAGCTGTGAATACCCTTTTGGTGAAAGATACGTACTTTTTCTGTAAACTGTATAGAAAACCTACCAATACAATCATAATAATTAAGTTGATTATGACACCCATTCTATTCTCCTCCTTGAAAAATTAAGCTCTTTCTAAAAATACACTTATAGTCTGTACTTTAAGTATTTTCTTCTTGAGTAAAAGAATATCATATTTTACCGGTAAAGTCAACTTTTATTGTTAAATAGTTACAAATAAAAAAAAGACCCCTAAAGGTCTAATTTTAAAGATTATTTTAATACAAAGTTATATCTTCAGTATTCTGTCTCCTAAGGCTTCAGCTTCATACTGATTGTGTGTCACAAGGATTATACTCATATCAAAGGTATTTTTCAACTTTAAAAACTCCTCGTATACAATATCTTTTGTATCCTGATCCAGGGCGGAAAAAGGTTCGTCTAAAAGAAGGACCTCCGGTTTCGTAGCAAGTGCCCTCACCAGTGCCACTCTTTGTTTTTCCCCTCCAGAAATCTGGCCGGGGTGTCTTTTTTCCAGATGTTTAATTTTCAGTGTTTTCATGAGGTAATCCACATAATCATTATCTCCGATCCCCCTGCATTTCATACCAAAACAGATATTTTCCTTCACACTCATATGAGGGAAAAGTGCATAATTTTGAAAAACATAGCCTATTTTTCTGTGCCTAGCCTTGGTATTTATAGCTGCATCACTGGAATAAACAACATCTCCCCTTATCGAGATCTGCCCTCTGTCAGGAATTTGAAGCCCAGATATACATTCTAACAAGGTACTTTTCCCCGCTCCAGAGGCTCCCTGTATAGCAAGGACCTCCTTATCTACAGCGAAGTCAATGTCTAAATTTGAATTATACATCTCTTTAAATAATTTCACTCTCAACATATCCATCACCTCAATATCTGCTTTTCTTTCTATTCCATATATTAAGCCCGTAAATAACCAAAAAACTAAAAACAACTACTATCCCAACTAATATATTGGCGGTTCTTCTGTCTCCACTATCCACTGCAAAATATATAGCTATGGGTATGGTTTGGGTTTTCCCAGGAATATTTCCCGCTACCATGAGGGTAGCCCCAAATTCCCCTAAGGCCCTTGTAAAGGAGAGTATCGTACCGCTTATTATTCCCGGTGCTGCCATGGGAATACCGATCTTCCAAAAGATACGTTTCTCATCTGCTCCTAGAGTCCTGGCCGCCTTTTCCAGATTAGAGTCGATATTTATAAATGCAGCCTTGCAACTCTGATACATTAAGGGAAGAGACACCACAAAGGATGCCACACAGGCTGCCTTCCAGGTAAAGATAAGACTTATCCCGAATATCTTATAAATAAGTTCTCCTAATAATCCGTGTTTCCCAAATAGCATGAGAAGAGCATACCCCGTCACAGAAGGAGGTAACACCATAGGAAGTATTATAAGCCCCTCGAAAAAATCCTTTCCCCTAAAAGGGTGTTTCGTAAAAATCCATGCCAAAAGCACCCCTATACTCATAGTAAACATAGTAGAAACAAATGCAACTTTTAATGATATCAATATAGGGGTCACTATCATATTAATACACCACCTGACTAAATTTCAAACCCATATTTTTCTGCAAGTTTTTTCACTTCACTGGATTTAAAAAAATTTATAAACTCTTTTGCCGATTCCTTATTTTCACTAGCCTTAATAACAGCCCCTGGATAAACAATGGGAGAATGAGATTCCGACTCTATCTTCTGAGCTGTCACACTGTTCTTTAAGTTAACGGCATCTGATTCATACACTACCCCTGCATCTACCTCACCGGATTCTACATAGGAAAGTACCTGTTTTACATTTTTGGCAAATATAAGCTTAGCCTCTATACCCTCATAGTCTCCATAGTACTCAAGACTCTCCTTGGCATACCGACCTGCAGGAACAGACCCCGGTTCCCCTATACTCACCTTGACATCACTCTTACTAAGGTCTTTCAGTGACTTTACCTTATCACTGCTTTCTTTATTCACAACGAGAACCAAACTGTTTTTGAGAAGGTTCTCCCTGGTTTCCACATCTAAAAGTTCTTTTTCCATCAGTATATCCATTTTTTTTCCGCTGGCAGATATAAAAACATCCACAGGTGCTCCCTCTTCTATCTGTCTCTGAAGGGTACCTGAAGAAGCTAGGTTTACAGTTAGTGTTGTATTATATTTTTCCTCAAATATAGGCTTCAACTCATCCATAATCTCTGTCAGACTTGCTGCTGCAGAAACTGTGATCTCTTTTTTCACCTCTACTCTTTCCTTGTTTTTTCCGCATGCGAGGATTAAAATTGAAAATAAAGCTACAATAAGAAATTTAAAAGTTTTTTTCATAAAAACACATCTCCCTTTAATAAATAAAAAAGATAGATTTAAATTATTGTATCACGATGCCATTTCATTGTAAATCTGGAACTGTTTTTTATTACTATCTTTAAAACTAATCATAAATCACTATACCGATCTCTTCTTCATTCACAACTATCTTATATAGGTCGGATTTCATTTTTTTACTCTTCTCAATGGTAGTTGCCTCATCTAGATCCTTAATGGAGATTATCACCCTGTCCTTTTCTTTACCAGCACGATCTTTTTTACCCTTTCCACATCCTCCACATTTATATTCTTTTAGCATCTCTTCGTCGCTTTTTATCTCCTTGATGGAAATATCTATAAATTTTTCTCCTTCATCTTCCAAATTTCCAGTTGTATTTTTTAACACCCCCTTTTTCTCGGTCCTAGAGCTCAAAAAATAGATGTTTATGTACCTGTTCTTAGATGCCTTCATCTCTTCCATAAATTCCTTCAATTTCATTTAAGCTCCCCCTCTAAGTTAGATTTAAAAATTCCTTTTTCAAATTCAACAAAGGCCTTTTCAAACTCCACAGTAAAAATATTCATAAGATAATCATTCAAAGACTTTACCTCAATTTTACTAAAACTTCCCCCTTGAAATCTATCCTTAAATATTGAAAATAACTGAATTAAGTATTCATTGAGATAACATAAGGTAAAAGAATAGTAGTAAAAAAGATCTAAATCATCTTCTGACTCTAATTTTTTAGCCACTACCTGGGGCTCATAGCATACATTTATCTTGGTCTTATGCTTTCTAAGCGAGTTTAAACTCTCCTTGAATTTCATCTTAGCTTTTTCATCAAAATATTTTTCAAAATCTCCCTCGCCTGAAAAAAGATAATCAAAGCAGTCATTGATTAAAAGCTGAGTTTTATAAATATCTTTCTCTAAAGCTTCATCATCTTTATTCAGATAAGTAGACTCGTAAAAATCTTTGAGTTTTTCTGAAAAATAAACTGGAAAACCCTCCCTTGGTCCCTCAAATTTTTTCAATATTTTACTGACCTCATAAAAATCAGCCAGATCATAATTTTTTTCTGCAATTTTAACATTGTACATAACCTCAACCTCCGTATAAAAAATTTATCTGACTCTATTTTATGTTTTATCTGATTCTTAAAACAGGACTGATTCCCAGTTCAGTTTCTACTACTTTATGAGTATTTTCAAAATAGTTTGTTTTTTCCAAAAGATACCGTATCAGCTCATCATACATCTCCCAGTGATAGAGTACAAACTCATCCTCTTCTAGCTGGATTCCAGGTGCATATTGTGATATGGTGGCAAAAGGAAAACTTCTGAGCTCATCTTTTCTTTTTTTTATAAGGACTTTTTTACTGCCGTCTTCATAACAGCCGCTTATATCAATCTCTAGATTACACTCCAGTCCCTGAAAATTGAATTTAAAAGGTTTCAAACATTTATAAACTAATTTTCCCATATGATCACTCCATTTATTAAATAACTATATTTTTTCAATATCTGCCTTTATGTCAGCAGGTTTCCCGAAATAAAGAGCAGAAGTTGCCAATATATCCACTCCAGTAGCACCATATTCTTCTGCATTATCCTCCCTTATATTTCCTGCAGCAACAATAACCAGTTTAGAGTTTATACCCTTTGCTTCCGGCACAAACTTCTTTAAATCCTCAGGCTTAAATTTATCTAGCTGTATTATATCTATCCCCGCCTTTACAAGCCTTATACCATCTTCATAGGTATGTGCTTCTACTGCCACTTTTTTTTCAAGGGAACTTAATCTTATTTCAGGTATTTTTTCTATGAGTTTATCCAATCCACCTATAAGTTTTATGTGTTCATCAAATATAAGTATCGTTTCTGAAAGCCCTATCCTGTGGGGGTAGGCTCCTCCGGCCATGATTGCCTTTAGTGCCATCCTTTTTGTCCCAGGCATATTTTTTCTTGTGGCAGCTATGTTTACATTACTATTTGCAGATTTTGCCGCCTTTACAAAGTGGCTCGTTCTGGTTGCCACACCACAAAAACTTTCCAATATTTTACTGGATGTCCTCCAGGCCTTGTGCACATCCCTGGCCTTTCCAACTCCTTTTATAAAGGTTACTCCCTCCTCCACCTCTACACCAGATGGCATCATAAACTCTGTTTCCAGCCCCAACTTTTTAAAAATACTCTCCACTTCCTCTGTACCGCACACCACTATCTTATCTCTGGATCTGAATGAAAGAGTGGTCTTCTCATCCCCTATACCCAGGACATAAGAAGTTAGATCTATTGGAGATATATCCTCTTCTATAAATTTTTCCAGTTCACTGTCAGATATATAAAAAGACACAATAATCTCCTCCTCTATAATTTATCCCTTATGGCACAATTTGAAAACCATTGTAACTGCCAAGTTTCATCTCATTAATTTTTTCACTGCTTAAAAAACCCGAATATAAATAATAAAAATAAGTTAATTTAATAATTGAAAAAATCCGCAGCACTCCCATCTTTAAAAAATGAAAGTAATACGGATTTAAATCTTTTCAGGGAAAAATAAAGGGTAACTTTATTTCACCTGAGAAGATTCCAACTACTCTATACTTAAGTTTTTTTAGGGGCTCTTTTTTTTTCTCCAATGATTCTCCCTTCCTTACTCTTTCAAGTATTTGTGAGATTTTATCATCATCTAGCTTCATCCCTAGTTCTTTCATGGCATTCCTCACAGAAGCTTTTCCGGAAGTCTTGCCTAGCACAAACTTTGATTCACGCCCTATCTCTGTGGGATCTATAAATTCGTAAGTCCTCCTGTCCTTCAAAAGTCCGTCTACATGTATCCCGGATTCATGTGAAAATACAGCTTCCCCTACAAGAGGCTTATTCTTGGAAAGTTTTATTCCAGAAGCTTTCTCCACATATTTTGAAAGAACAGGAATCTGCTTCATGTCAAAATCAGTTTTATATTTTCCTATATATTTAAGAGAGGCTACAATCTCTTCAAGGGAGGTGTTACCAGCCCTTTCCCCTATACCATTTATAGTCGCACTTATATACTTTGCTCCCGCCCTGCAGGCTGCCAGAGCATTGGCAGTTGCCATCCCAAAATCATTATGACCGTGAAAATCTATCTCTATATTTATTTCAGATCTTATTTTTTTTATATTTTCATAAACTCCAAAGGGATCCAAGGCCCCTACAGTATCTGCATACCTCACTCTAGAAACTCCAAGTTCTTCAGCAGTTTTATAAAATTCAATCAGAAAATCCATATCCGTCCTCGAGGCATCCTCTGCCCCTACAGAAACTTTACACCCTTTATGAATGGCGTAATTCACAACATCCTTAAGAGTTTCAATGAGCCATTTTCTGGTTTTTTTCAATTTATTATATATATGTATGTCAGAGGTAGGTACCCCTATATGAATATTCTTCACTCCCGTTTCAAGAGATTTCTCTATATCAGATTTTGAAAGCCGATTCCATGTGAGTAGTTCACACTTCAGTCCCAGACAATTCATTTTTTTTATTACCTCTATCTCCTGTTGACCCATGGCAGGAATTCCAGCTTCTATTACTTTCACCCCTGCTTTGTCCAGCATCTTCGCTATTTCCAATTTTTCTTCCAATGTGAAATTTACCCCTGGAGTCTGTTCTCCATCTCTTAGGGTTGTATCCAGTATATAAAAATTTTCCATAAAAAACACCTCACATTCCCAGATACTCCGTATATTTTTTTAACAGCAGGAACCGGCACATTTTTCCGCATCTACTACATAATTATTAACCTCAAAGGTAAATTCATTCATTTTGAATTTTACTTTTTTATTGTCCAGATAAATCTTACCATCTTCAAATTCAATCTTCATAGACAGAAGATCTTTTTTATCATCACTGCACATACTTATTGTCTCCATAGGAGAATATGTATATTCTTCACCGTTACCGTGAATCAATATTTCGTCTGTGGATGTGGAAACAGATTTTACATTCCCGTCTTCGTAAAAAACCAGAGAATTATTATCTCCATGTATCCCCAGAGGTGACATGTCATAAGCCATAAGAGTACCTATAGGAGTCTTCACTTCAGTCATTTTAGCAGGCTCAAAGGATTTTATTGCCCCACTTTCGTAGAAGGTTATCCCTGTCCTTATTCCAGTCATGCCTACAGGCGTTTTTATTACTATCCTCTCCTTTGGCCATAGAGTTATTCCTTTTACTTTTCCACTCTTATAGAAACTTATATTTATTATTTTACTTTCTATAAGGCCCACAGGAGTTTGCAATTTCAGTTTTTCAGCCAACTCATACTCATGCTGCTCTGTCCAAAATCCAGTAAGCTTTCCGTCTAAAGGAAAAATTTTCTTTACACTTCCATCATCATAAAACATAATAAACTCAGCTAAAATTATTCCTGCCTCTGTTTTTATATTAGTTTTTTCCTGTAAGTAAACTTTTTTCATAGTTCCGTTTTCATAAAAAGATAATGAAGGTTTCAGCTTCCTCCTCTCACTGTCATCATTGTATTGAGGAATAAGCTTTCCGTATTCTGTTTCCAAAATATTTTCCACTGAAACCGTACATTCTTTAATATCACCATTACCATAACTCTCTAAATAGGAAACCCCATCTAAAAATCCATATTTACAATTCATCTGGACTACCTCCTGCTTGGAAAAACACTTTTTAAAGCATCAATCTCTCTACTGGTTTCCCGCCTTCAATATGAGATTCAAGTATCTCCTCTACATCATCAGGCGTTACACTCCCATACCATATACCTTCAGGATATACTATTACAATAGGACCCTTATCACAAATTGCAAGACAGCCTGTATTCGTTACCATAACCTCTCCTGATAGTTCTCTGTCATCTATCTCTTCCATAAAATTCTGTATTATGCTTACCGATTCCTTTTGTAGACAAAATCCTTTTTGCTGACCGTTGATCCTCGAGCTAGAACACACAAATATATGATGCTTTGGTTTATTCATTTTTCCCTCCTGTTTATCCGTTTATTTTTTGAAAAGCTGTATTTATACCATCTTCTATAGTATCGTATAACTCATAAGTCTGTATATTCTTTGATCTCAACATCTGTTTTGGACCGTATCCTATTCTCACACTAAGAACAACCTTACAATCTCCTAGAGTTTTTAATACCTTATCCATCTTAGAGTCTTTATCATCGCAACTTTCTACCCCTGTACAATATTTTTCAATATTTCTTTCTTCTACAAATTTAATTTCATTATTTGAAAGTTTATAAATATGAAACTTATCTGCTTGACCAAAATGCTGGTCAATCAATTTACCGCTTTTAGAAGCCACAGCTATAAGGACATCTCTTTTTTCTTTTTCTACAAAAGGTTTTTCTCCCATATCCCTAAATTCTAAGGATCTGTCCTGAGTCAGTTGGCCTATAGCATCTGCCCTACATTGCTGACAGTGATACATTTGTTTCATTGTGATAGAACACTTGTTTCTCAGTTCATTCAGTTCTTTTTTACTGGTCAGTGGAAGATTTTCAAATACTGTCCCTGATGCAGGTATCAGAGGCATTATATTAGTCATAAAAGCACCTAATTCTCTTGCCTTTTTTACTACCTCAGGTATATGGTGTTCATTGACACCCTTTACAAGTACTATGTTTATTTTGCAAAGAACCCCGTTTTTAGCAAGATATTCAATACCTTTCAGTTGGTTATCCTGAAGTACCTTTGCAGCCTTTTCCCCTTTTAGTATCTCGCCTTTATAATTTACAAATTCATAAATTTTTGCTCCTATTTTAGGATCAATACTGTTCAAAGTTACAGTTACATGACTTATTCCCAGAGCGACAATTTCCTCTGCATAATCAGGGAGCATGAGTCCGTTTGTAGAAAGACATATTATTACATCAGGATCCTGCTCTTTTATTAGTTCTATGGATTTCTTTGTCTCCTCAAAGTTAGCCAGAGCATCCCCAGGACCTGCTATTCCAACTACTTTTAGATTATCAATTTTTTCTTTTACCATAGAGTATTTTTTTGCTGCACCTTCTGGTGTCAGTATCCCACTGGTTACTCCTGGTCTGCTTTCATTTACGCAGTCATATAATCTATTACAATAATTACACTGTATATTACATTTTGGTGCCACTGGAATGTGCATCCTTGCATTTTTATGCCCGTCTGCTGTATAACACGGGTGTTCTTCTGTTTTCTTTTTTAATTCCTCTGACGCCCATTCTGGATAATCCGTTTTCCCGGAACATCCTCCAGAACATCCTCCACCTGATAATGCCATATTAATCCCCCCTATAATTAGAAATTTTACACCCTCATTTTTTCAACCGCCTCTAGAGGATCTGCTATATTTTCTTCGACTATCGCCTTGATATTTATCTTCTTAAGACTCTCCACCATACCATCGCCTATTTTCCCGGAAATAACTGCATCACAGTCATCTATATCCTCTATTATATGATTAGTGTGATTTCCGTCGGTTACTCTTCTTTCAAGAAAAGCCACTTCATTTCCGACCTTTGAGAAAACTAAAAATATTTTACTTTTCCCAAGATGGCTCGAAACCATACCAGAATCGTTTACACTGACTGCTACCTTCATGCAGTAACCTCCTTCAAATCTTCATCTTTTTTATAATACATATCGTACATTTTTTCCCTGTAATTGCTATATTTTTGTGCCAAGAGATTATTAGTTAATATATCCAAAAGATTCATACTTCCGTCATAACCTATGGTAACTTGTCTCTGTGCTCCCACCCTGTCATGAACTGGGAATCCTACCCTTATCAGTGGAATAGCCTCTTTTTCCTCTATATACTTACCATCTGAATGTCCTATGAGAATATTGACACCCTTTTCCTTCACATATTCTCTTATCGTTTCAAAATCTGTATCTTCCAAAACGGCGATTTCATCACCGAATTTATCGAGGTCCTCAGATAAAAATTCTCTTATTTTTTTTATGTTGGTTCCTGTGGATATGACCTTTGGAATTATTCCGTTTTCAAGACACAGAGAGCTTATAGATGTAACCAGTTCAGGCTCTCCAAATACAGCTGCCACACCTTCACCATTATATTTATGGGAATCTATCATGGCATCTAGCATTCTTCCTCTGGCCTTGACATAATATTCAGGTATCTTCTTTCCTGATATTTTAGACAGGGTCTTTATAAAGGTGTCACTATTCTTAAGTCCGATAGGAATCGGCATTCTGTATAGAGGTACTCCGAATTCTTTTTTCAGGTATTCACCGGCAGAATGTTCCTCTTTTGAATGAACTCCGAATTCTATCGTAGCAATACTTCCTGACATAGTTTTTATCTCACTGGATGTAGTTCCTCCGTCAGGGAGTTTCTCAAACTCCAACCCTTTATATGGTGCATCTAAAGTTTCAGATACATCTGGTAATATCACAGCCTCTATACCAAATCTCTCTAAAATCAATTTAATTTCTCTTATATCCCCCGGACTCATCATACCGGCTATTATATTTATCTTATTAGTTGGTTTAGATGGCACGGTTATTTTTTCAACCATCCTCTTCACAGCCAGATAATATCCTTCAAACTGGGTCCCTCCATATCCTGGTGTAGGTACAGAAATTATATCTATATCCCCTGAGGAGAGTTTCTCCTCTATCATAAAATCTTTCAAAATACGATCTATATCTTCCCCTATAGTTTCTGCAAGACAAGTTGTCACTACCCCTATAGTTTTGGGCTTATACATCTTGATTACATTTTTAAGGCCTCTTTTAAGATTTGCCTCTCCTCCATATACAGTAGCTTTTTCATTGAGAGAAGAAGAAGCAATATCTACAGGTTCATTATAATGTTGTGCCATATGTCTTCTCACATAGGTACTGCACCCTTGAGAACCATGCATTACAACTATTGATTTTTCCATACCCTTAAATGCCAGGCATGCTCCCATGGGCATGCACATCTTACATGGATTTACATTTACATCTACACAGTTTTTATTTTTCATATTCTTCCACCTCCCGTTTACCCTATCTCTATACCATTTTTTTTGATTACATCCCATACAGGACTGTTTACAGTCACATCAATTTCCTTTGCAAAATTAAGAGCACCTTCATATCCTGCCAGAGGATGCTTTCTTGCATGGTTATGATCGATGAAACCTATACCCAGCTTATATGCCAGAGGTCTTTCCTTTACCCCTCCCACTAGAATATCAGCTCCTTTTTCACGCATAAATCTCTCTAATTCACTTGGGTTTGCATCATCTAAAATAACTGTATTTTCATCTGCAAGTTTCCTTATAATTTCATACTCTTCCGGTCTTCCAGTCTGAGATCCTATCATAACTGGATTTATCCCTAGATCTCTGAACTGTTTTATAAGAGATATGGCCTTAAATCCCCCTCCTACATATATTGCAACCTTTTTACCCACAAACTTTTTTCTGTAGGGCTTCAATTTTTCAAGCGTCTCTTTTTCCATTCTCTTTATGAATTCTTCTGTCTTCTTTATCACCTGAAAATCTCCAAGAGTGTAAGCTATGGATCTTAATGATATCCTGATATCTTCAAGGCCGAAAAAACTTACCTTGGTATATGGAGTCCCATATTTTTCCTGTAGTTTATTAGCCAAAGATGTCATAGAACCTGCACACTGGACCACGTTAAACAGTGCATTTGGAGATTTTGTCAACTGCTCATAATTGGAGTCTCCTGCAAATTGTGCCACTACATCGATTCCTATCTCCTTAAAATATCCATTCATTATCCAGAATTCTCCTGCAAGGTTGAAGTCTCCCAAGAAGTTAATTCCCTTCTTTTCTTCATTAACCTTACCATCCATTTCTAATATTTTCAGGATAGCATCTCCTGCTGCCTTATAACCGGCTGATTTACTTCCCACAAATCCAGATGATTCTACAGGAATTATTCTTATACCATGTTTTGCTTCAGCAGCCTTACATACAGCCTTAAGGTCATCTCCTATTACTCCCACAACACATGTTGAATATACAAATATAAGTTTAGGACTCTTTAATTCCATTATTTCATCTATTGAAGCAGTAAGTTTCTTCTCTCCTCCAAAGATAATATCTTTTTCCCTGAGATCCGTTGAATAACTGTTTCTATATTCTTCAGATCCACTGCTCAGACTTCCTCTTATGTCAAAGGTGTAGGCGGCACATCCTATGGGACCATGCACCAGATGCACTGCATCTGTTATGGGATTTAATACTACTCTGGCTCCGCAATATACGCAGGCTCTCTGACTTACAGCTCCTGCTGCACTTTGAGAATCACACTTTATTTTTTTCCCTTTGTCTTTTTTGTTGCAGACAATAAAATCTTTTCTTTCTTCTATTAGTGCTAAGTTTCCATCTATAGTTTTTTTATCCATTTTCCCCACCTCTTTTATAAAACAATTTGATTGATATAAAACATCGCCTCTTAAAATTTCAATAAATGATTTACATGAATCAATTTATTTTATCGGGTCATACCTCCTAAAAGGTATGACCCTAAAATAAAATTTACATTGTTAATTCCATATCTTTGTCTGCTGCATCTCTGTCTTGTCTCTCAAGTAAGGCATCGCTTATTTTTTCCATAAGTCTCATTGCACCTTTATATCCGACAATTGGGAAATAAGAATGAACAATTCTGTCTAGTATAGGGAATCCAAATCTTACTAGAGGAGTATCCTCTGCTCTGGAAATATACTTCCCATAACTGTTTCCGATAATCAAGTCAACAGGTTCGTTCTTTATCCATTGATGGAAAAGGAATAAATCTCCTGCGTTCTTATACTTGACTGTTTCTTTATCGATTCCAGATTCTTCAAGTATTGCTTCTATCTGCTTATCAAAAGATTTTCCAGGTGTTCCTGTAAGCATGAATTTAGGAATCATCCCAAGACTGATTACAAATTCTGTCATACCTATAACATGGTCAGGATCTCCAAATATAGCAACTGTCTTACCGTGGAACTGATGATGAGTATCAACCATAGTATCTACAAGTTGTCCTCTTTCTCTTTCTATTTCTGCAGAAACAGGTTTCCCTGTAAGTTTTGTAACTTCCATCAAGAACTCATCTGTAGCCTTTACTCCTAAAGGCATTTTAAGAGTTAAAGAAGGTACACCGCATTTTTTTTCTAGTCCAGTTGCTCCAGCTTCAGATGCAAAACTTCCCAATGCAATTGTAGCCTTTGCATTTCCACAGTCTTTGATCTCTTCTACTGTCGTTCCACCATCTGGATACATTTTAAATTTAGAAGTATTTGGAGAATCTACTACTCCTGTAGTATCTGGAAGCATTGTTAATGGTACATCCATCTTCCCAAGAAGATCTTTTACTTCTTTCATATCTCCAGGATTAACGAAACCAGGTATGATATTTATCTTACCGTTAGCTCCTTTTCCTTCTCCTTCTGCAAGGTAATCTATTATAGATTTAACCATGTTTGAGAATCCTGTGATGTGAGATCCTACATAACTCGGTGTATTAGTGTGAATTACATGCTTCCCTTCAGGAATAAGTGCTTTTCCTTCTTGAATAAGAGTAGTAAGGTCATCACCTATAGTCTCACTAAGACATGTTGTATGAACTGCAACTATCTCAGGTTGATAAATTGTAAAGATATTTTTAAGAGCTGTTTTTAAGTTGGAACCTCCTCCAAATACAGATGCTCCTTCTGTAAATGAACTTGTAGTCGCAGGAATAGGATCTCTAAAATGTTTAGTAAGATGCATCCTGTGATATGAACAACATCCCTGTGAACCATGACTGTGAGGCATACATCCATGTATACCAAGTGATGCATACATAGCTCCGATAGGCTGACAAGTTTTAGCCGGGTTTATGGTTAGGGCTTTTCTTTCTGTTATCTCTTTTGGTGTAAAATCTAACATGCTGCTTCACCTCCTAATTCTCCTTCTAAAGTAGGGGATTTATCCCAAGGTGGAGTGATATAACTCCATGTAGGTGTAGTAAGACCTGCCGCTACATCCCTTGCAAAAATTACCGCCCCTTTAAATCCTGCATAAGGTCCACTGTAGTCATATGAGTGAAGTTGCTTAGCTACTACTCCCATTTTATGAGCTACATATTTATCCTTAACTCCAGAACAGAATAGATCTGGCTTCAGGAATCTTATCATCTCTTCAGTCTCATAGTGGTTCAAGTCATCAACTAATATAGTTCCATCTTTCATATCGTGTATCATACCTTTGTAGTCTCCCAATGGCATTTCTTTTTTAAGTTTTTCATATTTTTCAGGAGTAAGATATAACTTATAGTTCTTTTCATCTTTTTCCACTGTGATATTCTCTATATTTTTGTTATCTGCATTTGATTTTATGTTAGGTATTACTTTTCTACCTTCATAGTCATCTCTGTGAGCAAATTCATATCCTGCAGCCAATGTTTCTATACCAATCTCAGCTAATAGATTTTGGTAGTGATGTGCTCTTGAAGCTCCTACAAATAAGAAAGCTGTCTTTCCTTCACACTGAGCTTTATATTTTGCAATTTCATCCTTTATCTCTGCCATCTCTTCTTTTATAACCTGCTCAGTCTTAGCAGTAAGTTCTTCATTATCAAAGAATTTAGCCATATTTCTTAGGGCTTCTATTGTTGCACTAAATCCTATAAAGTTAACTTTTAGCCATGGTGTACCATACTTAGTTTCAAGCATGTTTGCCACGTAGTTTATAGATCTATGACATTGTACTAAGTTAAGATCTGCCTTGTGAGCATCCTTCATAGTTTCGTAACTTCCGTCACCAGTCATTATCGTAATAACGGTATATCCTATCTTGTCCAGGATTCTTCCGATTTCCCAACCGTCTCCACCTATATTATATTCCCCTAATATATTTACTTTGTAACCGCTTATCTCTTTTTCCCCTTTACCAATTACATGCTGCATTAATGAGTTATTTGCAATATGGTGACCTCCAGATTGGCTGACTCCTTTATATCCTTCACAACTCATTGCGAAAACTGTTATTCCTAATTTTGCCTGCATTCTTCTTGCCACTGCATGAACATCATCTCCTATAAGTCCCACTGGACATGTTGACGATATTGTCATTGCGTTTGGATTGAAGATTTCAAAAGCTTCTTCACAGGCCTTTTCAAGCTTTGATTCTCCTCCAAAGACTATGTCACTTTCCTGCATATCTGTTGAGAAGCAGTAATTAAGATAATTTTTACCATCGTCTTCTGCTTCGGCTTTATTTCTTCTTGTTCCCCAAGCATAATAAGAACATCCTATAGGTCCGTGAACTATATGTACCATATCTTTTAAAGGTCCGATTACAACCCCTTTACATCCGGCATAACAACAACCTCTGTTTGTCATTATTCCAGGTACTGTTCTTGTATCTGCTTCTATCTCCTGATCTCCCAATAGGGAATCTTTTACGAAAATATGTTTTCTTCTGTTTTTCATGGTCTTTGCCGGGTATTCTTCCAGCATGCCTTTGACTTTATCTTCTAATGCCATTATTCCACCCCCTATGTTTATTAAATTGTTCCCTCTCCGGATTCTCCCGTTCTTATTCTGTATGACTCTTCTACAGGCATTACGAATATTTTTCCGTCTCCTGGATTTCCAGTCTTATTTACGCTTATTATTGTATCTACAACTATTTTTACCTTATCTGAAGGTACAACTATAGTTAAAATTCTTTTATTTATAAGTCTATGACCTTCTGAAACAGCATCTGCTATTGCAGGAGTTACATCATCCTGTGATGTGATGTTTTTGCAAAGTTCAAATCCAACCTGCTTTTTACCTCTTCCCTTTACAGGACTAGCTGTTATAGAATCAATTCCGGCCAGCGATAGAGCTTTCTTTGTCTGGTTAATCATATCTCTTCTAATTACTGCCATAACTTCTTTCATTATCTATCCCCCTCCTCTCTAATAATCACTTTACTTAAAATATGTTTTCTATTAAAGAGCACTGGATCCGCTGCTTATTGTATAAGCTTCTTCTACATCACTCACAAATATTTTACCGTCACCAAAGGCTCCAGCCTGTCCTGTTTTTGCTATTTTCATGATTATACTGATAGCATCTGCCTTATCAATCTCATCTTTTACAACCATCATTATCATCTCTTTTGGCAGCTGGTCATAATGTACATCTCCTACTTTTACTCCTCTTTGTTTTCCTCTACCTGCTACCTCTATCTTTGTAACAGCTGGAAATCCTGCATCATTAAGTTCAGATAATACTTCAACCACCTTTTCAGGTCTAACTATTGCTCTTATTAGTTTCATTTTATATCCCCCTTTTATGTTTTAGTTTTTTGGTTTTTATACTTCCATAAATCCGTAATCCATCATAAGCTTTTCTAGCTCATCTATAGTAAGCGGTGTAGGTATTACAAGCATCTCATTGTCGTCGATATTTTTTGCAAGAGCTCTGTACTCATCAGCTTGTGTACAATCAGACTCATAGTTAACTACTACATCCTTATGGATTTCTGCTCTCTGTACTACGTTGTCTCTTGGTACAAAGTGAATCATTTGACTTCCCAATTTTCCTGCAAACTCAGTAAGAAGTTCTAACTCTTTATCAACTTTTCTTGAGTTACATATGATTCCACCAAGTCTTGTTTTACCCTGTTTACCATATTTTGCGATTGACTTTGCGATATTGTTTGCAGCATATAGTGCCATGTATTCCCCTGAAGCAACGATATATACTTCTTCTGCCTTACCTTCTCTGATCGGCATAGCGAATCCACCACATACAACGTCTCCAAGTACATCATAGAAAACATAGTCAAGGTCTGGAGTATATGCTCCTAGTTGCTCAAGCATCGAGATTGAAGTGATGATTCCTCTTCCTGCACATCCTACACCTGGCTCAGGACCTCCTGATTCAACACATTTAACACCTTTGAATCCGTCTTTTAGGATATCTTCCAAATCAATGTCTTCTCCCTCTTCTCTAAGTGTGTCTAGAACTGTCTTTTGTGCAAGTCCTCCAAGAAGTAGTCTAGTCGAATCTGCCTTAGGGTCACATCCTACTACCATGATCTTTTTCCCCATTTCCATTAATGCTCCAACTGTGTTTTGAGTTGTTGTTGATTTACCGATTCCACCTTTACCATAGATAGCCAGCTGTCTTAGTTTTTTTTCTTCTGCCATTTTAATTACCCCCTTAGATTAAATAAACGATAGATTTTACCAATTTACGGCCTCAAATAAATATTATTTATATTATCTGAAATAATATTTATCTAAAGTAATAAAATTAGATAAAGTTAATTTAGTATTTGGTTTTGCTTTTTTTTTAAATTTCAGATTTAGATTTTATATTTGTTTTCTTCGCTATTTGCTACGCTGTTTAATGCAGAATTTAAAATAAGCCCTTGATATAAACTTTAAAGGTTATTTGGAATAGAATGATTGTTTCGAATAGACTGAAATGTTTGGAATAGATATAGAATAGTTTTACCTTTAATTTAATAGAATTTTTTATACAAAAAAAGTCGTACTACTTTCATCTGATCTTCAGTGAAAGTAAAACGACTTTATATCTTTTCAGGGTATTAAAGAGGAATCTCTTCTTTTTTCTGACAAGATGCCATTTACTTCTTGTATTTATTTTATTTATCGCTTCCTTGTTTCTTATTCATAGTATATATCTTGATTTTGGTTTTGTCAATTTTTTTTTATTTTTTATTTGTCAGATTTCAACCAATCCTATATTTTATCCGGGGTTAATAAATAAAATTTTTTCTTCTGCCAAGATATTTTTGTGTGAACTGTGCATGTATTTAGTTTGATTCAGATCAATACCAAGAGTATATCTCTAGCTTTTTTAGTTGTCATTTTTTTTATTTTTCTCTCTGTTTCTTTCAGCCTGGGTTTTACTGAGATAAAAGGGCTCTAGCTGAAAAACATTGTCCTCAGGCATATCAAAGCAAATTTCAGCCATCACAGAGGCCCTAGGAAGGGACATTGAATTACTTGTAAAAAAACATTTGTCCCTCATTATATCCTTTATCAGTTCCCTATAGTGTATACTCCCATCACCTAAGAACAGTACCTCTTCACCTCTATACCCCTCTAGAATGTTCCCAAGTTCTCCGTCCATGTAGTCGGTTTTTCTCTCTAGCCTGTCCTCGGCATCATAGCCATACTCTGCATAATAGACTCTTTCTTTCCTTGCATCTATCAAGGAAATTATCCTCTTCGAAGTATGAGGAGCAAGATTTGCTATTGCATCTAACTCATTTAGCCCCACCAGGGGTACTTTTAGTGAATAAGCTAGCCCCTTTGCAGTACCTACTCCCACTCTTATCCCTGTAAAAGACCCAGGTCCTATACTTACAGCTATTCTTTCTACATCTTTTATACTGTTTCCCGAAAGCTCAAAAAGAGCATCTATGGCACTCATCACAGTATCAGAGTGATTTAGATTCACATTTAGATTCAGTTCGGCAACAAGGCCCTTTTCCTTATGATACAAAGCCACTGTTCCGGACTTTGTAGATGTATCAATTGCTAAAGCCAACATATTTAAACAACTCTCTTTCTCTTTCTGAGTTTCCTACAAATTTAACAGAGATTTTTCTGCTGTCATCATCGTGATAACAGAGTTTTATCTCAATATATTCTTTTGGCAGTTCACTCTCTATAATATCTGCCCACTCGATAACAACAAGTCCCCCGTTGTTGAGGTAGTCCTCATACCCCACCTCATATACCTCTTCAGAGTCGCTGAGTCTGTACACATCAAAATGGTATAGGGGGAGTCTCCCTCCATGGTGCTCAAGGACATAGTTAAAAGTAGGACTTTTTATATTTTCCTCTATACCCAGCTCTTTTGCAAGGGTCTTGACAAAGGTTGTTTTTCCTGTCCCCAAATCCCCTATTAGAGCTATAACATCATTTTCCTTTGAAAAATCTGCCAGGTCCACTGCCAGTTTATCAAGTTCTTCAAATGAAAGTATTTTTTCCATCCATCTCTCCTCTGCTACTGTTTATCCATGATTTTATTTACGACATTGCTGGTAGATTTACCATCTACAAGAGTTAATATCCTTACCTCTCCTCCGTTTCTTTCCACTACCTCTGTCTCAGGAAGATCTTCTTTTTTATAGTCTCCCCCCTTTACATGGATAGAGGGTTTTATCTCCTCTATTATCTCAACAGGAGTATCCTCAGTGAAAATCACAGCATAGTCCACAGCCTTTAGCCCGGTCAGCATCTCTGCCCTGTCTTCCTCTGAGTTTATTGGTCTTGTGGGACCCTTTAGCCTTCTTACCGATTCATCTGAGTTCACACCTACGATCAGAATATCCCCCTGATCCTTTGCTTCATTGAGATATCTCAGGTGTCCTACATGTAATATATCAAAGCAGCCGTTTGTAAATACAGCTTTCTTTCCATCTTTTTTTATTTTGCAGACCAATTCTGCTGCCTCTTTTCTGTCTAATACTCTCTTCACCAATAGTTCACACCCTTTATATCTTTTAATTATTTTACAATATCCCCATAGATTTCTCAACTTCAATTTCTCTTAGCATATTTGTTACTTCTATTATTATCTCAGCTGTGATACCCCAGATAGCTTCTCCGTCATAGCTGTAAAAATATACCTGTCTCGGCTTTCCTTCCCACGGTTTAAAATACCTTTCAGGAAGCCCTAGCTCCTTTGCAGGAAACTCTTTCACCACACCGTTTTCCTCATAATAAGGATGAAATTTTATAGTTATCCTCTCTATTCTGGGCTTGTTTTCCATAAAAAACTTCAGTGGAACAAGAAGAAGTCTCTCCACCTCGTCTCTGTTTATTTCAAACTCATTTACATCATCTATATCAATTATCCCTGCATAGGACTCTACAATGACTCCTGTGGGAATAATTAAAGTTCCAATCTTGCCCAACACTTTTATTTTCTCCCTGGAAATTCCAAGTTCCTCCTCAGTTTCCCTTATTGCAGTCTCTAAAAAGCTGATGTCGCTCTCTTCATACTTCCCTCCGGGAAAACTTATCTCTCCTCCCTGCCTTATGTTCTTAGCCCTCTTTTGAAGAACAAAATATTCCTCTCCGTCTATCTTACAGATCACCGCCATAACAGCGGAATTGAAATACTTATCCCGGGATATAATGGTACTGTCTTTATATTCAAGTTTTTTTAAGATCTCACTGTATTCCATAGTAAATCCTCCCGAAGTTTATTATAACATTAATATATCTTAAAAACTATTTCACTTTTCTTTTTTCCATTTAAATTATTGAATTGATCTGTTCTTCAAAAATTTGAATAGCAAATTTCTATTTGTTCTGCTTTTTATTCGTTTATATACATTATTTTTTAATTGATTTTTTATAAAATATGATTTTATCGTTTAATTTTTCTAAACCATTTTTCATGTCGTTTATTTTTATAATAAGATTTTTCCTATGGTCAACTAGCATACTCATTCTTTCATTCAGAGTAATCTCACCTTTTTCTCTAAGTATTGAATATTTTTTAATTTCTTTTATTGGCATGTTAGTATTTTTTAATTTTTTTATAAATTCTATCCATTCTATGTCTTTATCAGAATAACGTCTTTTGTTAATTTCATTTCTATTTGGAGAAATAATACCTTCTTTTTCATAGTATCTAAGTGTATGAATACTTAAATTAACCTTTTTTGAAAACTCACCTATTGAATACAAAACAATCCCTCCTAAAAAAATTATTGACATAGAGTAAACTCTACATTGTAAGATTCATTATATCAATTAAATGGAGGTTTTAAAATGAAAAAAAAATATACTGTAATTACGGGAGCAAGTTCCGGAATAGGTTTTTCTTCAGCAATTACTTTTGCAGAAAATGGTAAAAATATTATTATTATTGCTCGTAGAAAAAATAAGTTAGAAGAATTAAAAAAAATAATTAAAGCTAAACACAATGATATTGAAGTTATTATTAAAACTACTGACTTATCCGAAATTTCAAATGCCTACTCTATCTACGATGAATTAAAGAAGTATCATATAGAGACATGGATTAACAATGCAGGAATTGGGAATTATAATTATGTGTATAAACAAGATTTATCTAAAATAGAAAAAATGATAAATCTAAATGTTAAAACACTTACAGTTTTTTCTAGCCTTTACACAGCTCAATACAAAGATATTGAAGGAAGTACATTAATAAATGTTTCATCTGCTGGCGGATATACAATTGTTCCTACTGCAATTATTTATTGTGCTTGTAAATTTTATGTAAGTTCTTTTACAGAAGGATTATACAGGGAAATTGAGAGTAATAATAATAAATTAAGAGTAAAACTCTTAGCACCAGCAGCGACTAGAACAGAATTTGGTAAAGTTGCTAATGATGTTCAAGTTTATGATTACGATAGTACTTTTTCTAACTATCATACAAGTGAAGAAATGGCTAAATTTCTCTATGAATTATATCAAAGTGACAAATGCGTAGGACATGTTAGCAGGGAAAACTTTGAGTTTACTTTATCAAATCCTATTTTCCCATATGCTAATAATTCCAAAATAAATCAAAAACTATAAATTTAATATCACCTTCCTAATCATTAGAAGAATAATCTATTGATTAGGGAGGCTATTATAATAAAATGGTTTTTTATAAAACTTATATGTTTCTGTTCACAATTTTCATATTTTAGTAACAAATCTGATTTTGTACAGCCTTACCAATCTTTTTTAAAAGTTTTGTGAGGTTAAATCTAGCTTAATACTTAGGACACTTACCCATAAAAATCAACTTCCAATAAAATCATTGTTTTATTCTTTATTCGTGCAAATTCGTGACAAACTCTTTTAATCTTCTGTCTGCAAAACTCTGTGAGCGAGACCTTTTGTTTTTAATCTCCTGTTCACTCATGACAAACTCTTCTAGTTTTTTGTTTGAAAATCTATCTGTAAAATTAAATAGACAGGGAAATCTCCCCTGCCCATTTAATTTTATTATATTTCATTAGCCTCTATACCCCATATCTCCTTGGAATATTGAGCAATAGTCCTGTCAGATGAGAATTTCCCTCCGTTGGCTATGTTTATCCAGGCTTTTCTTGCCCATTCTCTTCTGTTTCTGTATTCTATATTAACTTTTCTCTGTATTTCCCGGTATTCTGCAAAATCTTTCAACACAAAATACTGATCCGGTTTATGCCAGCTGGCTCCTTTCAGGAGTGAATCATAGAGCTCTTGAAACATCCCTGTCCCGCCGTCGCTGTAGGTTCCGTCCACGAGGCTGTCCACTACTTTTTTCAGTCCCTCTACAGATTCATACTCTTCTGTGGGGTTATATCCCTTTTCCTTTAGTTCATTTATATCTTCTACCTTGAGGCCAAAAATATAACTGTTTTCAATCCCTGCCTCCTGAGCTATCTCTACATTGGCACCGTCTAAAGTCCCTAGAGTTAAAGCACCATTTATCATAAATTTCATGTTTCCTGTTCCCGACGCCTCTTTTCCTGCTGTGGATATCTGTTCTGACACATCTGCCGCCGGGAATATCTTTTCTGCCAGAGAGACCCTGTAATTTTCAGCAAAAACCACTTTTATTCTTCCATCCACCAGAGGATCGTTGTTCACGGCTTTTGCCACCTCATTTATTAGTTTTATTATTCCCTTGGCTCTAAAATATCCGGGAGCCGCCTTGCCACCAAAAATATAGGTCACAGGATAAATATCCATATCTGGATTCTCTTTTAACTTGTTATAGCGGTCCATTATATGAAATATATTGAGAAGTTGTCTCTTATACTCGTGAAGCCTCTTTACCTGTACATCAAAAATAGAGTTTGTGTCTATCTCTATTCCCTGAACTTTTTTCAGGTGATTGGAAAGCTGAGTTTTTTTGAGGTTTTTTATCTCAAGAAATTTATCTAGTATCTTTTTATCATCTTTGTATTTCTCTAATTTTTTAAGCTGCGAGAGATCAGTTATCCATTCATCCCCTATAAGCTTGGTAATAAAAGTCGAAAGCTCCTCATTTGAAAAAAGAAGCCATCTTCTCTGGGTTATACCATTGGTTTTATTTTGAAACTTTTTAGGATAAAGCTTGTACCATTCCTTCAGTTCCTGATTTTTAAGTAAGTCTGTATGAAGTTCTGCCACTCCGTTTATGGTTTTCGATCCATATATAGCCATCCAAGCCATGTGAATAAGGTCTCCCTGGATAACAGACATTTTTACATGCTTCTTTCTGTCCTCAGGATATTGTTTTTCCAAGGACTGAAGAAGTTCTATATGGATTCTGTAGGTTATATCATAAATTCTAGGAAGCACCTCTCTGTAAAGCTCTATCCACCATTTTTCAAGAGCTTCTTTCAAAATCGTATGATTGGTATATGAAAAAATATTTTCCACTATGTTCCACGCCCTTGTCCAGCTTATCCCCTCTACATCATAAAGTAACCTCATCATCTCGGGTATGGCAATCACAGGATGGGTGTCATTTAGCTGTATAGCCGCATAGTCTATAAGCTTTTCATAATCTTTTCCGTGTATTTTTTTGAAACTTCTCAATATATCCTGCAGTGAAGCCGATGCAAAAAAATACTGCTGTTTCAGCCTAAGTTTTTTACCTTCGTTGGTGGAATCGTTGGGATAAAGTATTCTTGATATATTTTCAGCCCTGTTTTTCTCTTTCACAGCCTCTTCATATTCCTGTGCATTAAAGGCGTCTAAGTTCAAATCATTGATAGGCGTAGATTCCCACAGTCTAAGGGTGTTTACATTATCTGTTCCATATCCCAGTATAGGGGTGTCATAGGGAACGGCCCTAACCTTCTGATCTCCAAACTCTACAATAACCTCCTCACTGGATTTTTTCACAGACCACGGATCTCCGTATTTCAGCCAGGTTTCAGGATACTCTTTTTGAAATCCCTCTTCAAATTTCTGTGTGAAAATTCCATTTTTATATCTTATCCCGTATCCCTGTCCAGGTAGATTGAGAGTTGCCAGGGAATCCATAAAACATGCTGCCAGTCTTCCAAGACCTCCGTTTCCAAGGCCGGCATCATCTTCTGCCTCCTCTATCTGATTGTATTCCATTCCCAGCTCTTTTAAAACCTCTTTCACCTCATGAAGCACCCCTATATTCATGAGGTTATTTCCGAGAGCTCTTCCCATGAGAAATTCTGCAGATAAATAAAAAGCCTGTTTACCTTTTTTGTATTCTTCCGATGTTTTTTCCCAGTTTTCAGCTATACCCTCCATTATTGTTTTGGCGAGAGCCTGATACACTTCAAAATCTTCTGCTTCTTTTAAAGATTTTCCCCAGTCCACTTTTAGATATCTTTTTATTCCATCTATTATTTTTTCTTTATCTAAATACATTTTTCCCTCCCCTATAGCCAAAAAATTTATCTATTGTATTTTTCAGTTATTTTTTTTAATCTCAGAGCCGCCTCTTTTTTTAACTCCTCTTTTTTCATCCTCCATTTCCAGTTCCCCCAGGAGGTCGCAGGGAAATTCATTCTGGCTTCACTTCCAAGGCCTATGATATCCTGCATTTGAGTTATTGTCATCACAGCTTTAGAGCTCCATATTGCCTCTATACATTTCCAGTTTATCTCCTCTGATTCTACTTCGGGCATTTTTTTCAGATACCTGTCGCAGATCTCCTTATGAAAATTATCTAGCCCTCTATACCACCCAATAACCGTGTCATTGTCATGGGTTCCCGTATAAGCCACACAGTTTTCTTGGTATCTGTGAGGCAGATATTCATTTTTCTCATTTGTATCAAAGGCAAATTCCAGTATTTTCATTCCAGGATAACCACTGTCCTTTAGAAGTTTTCTCACCTTAGGAGTGAGAAATCCCAGGTCTTCAGCTATTATGGGAAGCTCTCCCAAGGTTCTGTTTATCTTTCCAAATAACTTCATGCCAGGTCCCTTTTCCCATCGGCCTTTCCTTGCAGTTTTTTTTCCGTATCTCACTGTCCAGAAAGACTCAAAACCCCTGAAATGGTCTATTCTTATAGTATCATATAGATTAAAGGCGTTTTTTACTCTCTCTAGCCACCATCTGTAGCCTGTTTTTTCCATATAATGCCAGTCATAGAGTGGATTTCCCCAAAATTGTCCGTCTTTGCTAAACATATCAGGTGGGGCTCCAGATAATTTTTTTGGTCTCTTGTATTTATCAAATAAAAACAGTTTACTTTTAGCCCATGCATCCACGCTGTCTGAAGCAACAAAAATAGGAATATCCCCTATAATCTTTATATTTTTAGAATTGGCGTAATTTTTAAGTTTCTGCCACTGTTCATAGAAAATATACTGAAGAAAAAGCTGAAACTCCATCTCATAGCAGAGATCCATCTCCGTCTCTTTTATGACAGATTTCTTCTTATATCTGTAATCTTTAGGCCATTTTTGCCACTGTGTAAAAGCAAAATTTTTCTTTAATGCCATAAAAAGACAATAATCCTCTATCCAGTATTCTGAATTTTTCTTAAACTCTTCCATCTCTTCCCACTGTTCTGTCTGAAGATAATTGTCATAGGCCTTTCTCAAAAGTCTCATTTTCTCCCGATGTATCAGTCCAAAATCCACACTTCCCTCTATATTCCCCTCTATCAGGGGAGCCAGGTCATTTTCCTCGAGAAATCCTTTTTCCACAAGAGATTCCATATCTATAAAATAATGATTCCCTGCAAAGGCGGAGAAAGACTGGTAGGGAGAGTCACCATATCCAGTGGGTCCCATTGGAAGAATCTGCCAGAGTTTCTGACCTGCCTCTGCCATAAAATCCACAAATTCATAAGCAGATCTTCCTAGATCCCCTATACCATATTTCCCGTGAAGAGAGCTTATATGCATTATTATCCCGCTGCTTCTTTGAAATTTCATACACCCTCCTGTTTTTCCCCTAAAAATAAGTTGTTATTTTTATTTATTTTTTTCATACTAATTATCTACGGAGTTTAAAGGCTTTCTCCTACTTTTTCCACACGATAAAAATAATTAACCTAAGTTGCTAACTTTTTTCAAATTAAAGTATTGAATTTATCCGAAAACCTGTGTTACTTTCTTTTAACGCCTTTGTGAGCTACAGTCCTCGGTTCCCTGCGGAACTTATTCTGTAGGACGGCTGAGTGCAGGCTCTTTTCTGTATAAGCCCTGTGACTTGAAAATTCAAAAAATCTTCTCTATGAAACTCTTCTCCTGTCTCTGTGTCTTCTGTGACCAAAAGATTTTGTTATTATTCGTGTTAATTTCCCTATCTTTTATTGGTGTTCATTCGTGATAAAATCTTTTGATTTTAATATTCAGATAAATTCAGTAATTTATAAGAATTTATTTCATATAACAGCTTGAGTTAATTACCTTTCTTCGAAAAAATAAAAATACCCATCAAAATACCAGCATAAACCTGCTTCATATTTTGATGGGTAAAATAATTTTTTTATTTAGTTCCGAATATTCTGTCTCCGCAGTCTCCAAGACCTGGATATATATATCCATTTTCATCTAGTCCCTGGTCGATCTTTGCAGCGTAGATATCCACATCTGGATGTTTTTTGATTACCTTTGCAAGTCCTTCTGGTGCGGCCACAAGACACATGAAAGTTATGTCTGTCACACCGTTTTCTTTAAGATAGTCTATTGCATAAATCGCAGATCCACCTGTTGCTAGCATCGGGTCTACAAGGATTACTTTTCTCTCACTTATATCTGTAGGAAGCTTGCAGTAATAGTACACAGGCTCTAGTGTCTCCTCGTTTCTGTACACACCTATATGTCCTACTTTTGCCGTAGGAACGAGAGCTAATATCCCGTCTACCATTCCAAGTCCGGCTCTTAAGATAGGAACCACTGCCACTGCCTTGTCCGGAAGAATATATGACTTTGTCTTCATCAAAGGAGTTTCTACCTCTGTTTCTTCCAACTTTAGCTCTTTTGTAGCCTCATAAGTCATAAGACCTGCGATTTCATTTAGAGTTTCTCTAAAAGTCTTTGTGTCTGTGTCTTTGTTTCTCAAAAAAGTTAGCTTGTGCTGAATCAGCGGATGATTTACTTCTACTATAGCCATTGGTTTACCCTCCTAAAACCTCATATATTTTCATATTTTATTTTTTGTGTGCTCCACACAAAAAAACAGGACCATAGTCCTGTTTTTATTTTTTCATTCCGTACTTTTTGTTGAACTTGTCTACTCTACCAGCAGCGTCGATAAACTTCGCTTTACCAGTGTAGAATGGATGACACTTAGAACATACAGCTACTTTGATTTCATCACCTTTTGAAAAAGTTGATCTAGTTTCGAATCTTTCTCCACATGTGCAATCAACAGTAACTACATGATAATTAGGATGAATTCCTTTTCTCATCGACCTCTCACCTTCCTTAAAAAACTTCTTAATTTCGAAATAAATTCTATCATAAATATCAAACTTTTGCAATATTTTTTTGTAAGCCGAAATTACTTGACACTTATCATTCCTGCATTTATTGAAAAAGACTTACTTTTAAAAAACAAACTAGTCCTTCATATAATTTTTTTGACCCGGTTTCTCACAAAAATTAATGATGGCCACTTGAGATTCAAAATAAATTACTGAATTTATCTGAATATCAGAATCAAAAGATTTTGTCACGAATGGACACTAATAAAAGATAGGAAAATTAACACGAATAAGGACAAAAGCTTTTGGTCACAGAGAAAAGAAGAGAGTATCACGGAGGAGGGCGATATTAAAGTCAAAAGATTTTATCACGAATGAACACCAATAAAAGATAGGGAAATTAACACGAATAAGGGCACAACCTCTTGAACACAGAGGGCACAAAGAAAAAGAATGAGTCTTACAGAGTTAAAGCCAAAACTATAAATACCTTCTTTTGCGAGAGGTTTTTATCTCTTTTCCCTTGCCATTGATAAAATCAGCGTTAAGAATAACCGCAGTAAAATCCTTAGAAAAAATCGACTGTCTGAGCGCAGCGAGTTTCGAGTTTTTCTTGGATTTTCAAGGTTGTTTAGCTGATTTTTCATAGGCTTGAACTTTTGGTTACTTTTCTTTCAAGAGAAAAGTAACGAATCCCGATAAATTCAATAATTTAACTAAAAAAAACAAAATTAAACTATTTTAAATTTACTTTTATCTCTTATTGTTTTATAATTGTTTACATAATGATAGGAGGTAAATATGGGGAAAAAAATCTATGCATATCTCTTGGAGTCTAATAACGAAAAAGGGATTTGTGATACCTGGGACCAATGTAAAAAAATAGTCTTAGGAAAAAAGGCCCTGTATAGATCCTTTGAAGATATCAATCAAGCAAAATTGTGGCTTGAAAATCCGCAGAATAAGCCTAAAGGAAAAAAAAACAAGAAATTTTATGCCTATTATATGGTGGATACTCAGGAAAGCGGAATTACCCATTCCTGGGAAGATTGCAAAAACTATATACAGGCTGGTAAATCCAGGTATAAATCCTTTAAAACCCTTGAAGAAGCTGAAAAATGGCTGGAAAAAGGTGGGGTTTATCAATCAAAAGAGGAGATCAGAAGAGCCCTACCAGATGGAATATATTTTGACGCTGGTACAGGAAGAGGTATAGGGGTAGAAGTAAGGGTTACAGACAAGATGGGAAACAGTATCCTAGACAGATGCATCCCGGCTGATAAGATCACTTCCCACGGAAACTACCTCACAGAAGACGGTATGACAAATAATTTCGGAGAACTCCTCGGACTTTACTGTGCTATGAAAATAGCTTTAAAGGAAAATATAAGAAATATCTACGGAGACAGTAACCTTGTAATTTATTTTTGGTCAAAGGGAATAATAAAACGTCAGGATCAGAAAGAGAAAACTTTAAAACTGGCTGATCTTGTGATAGAACTAAGAAAAAAATATGAATCTTTAGGCGGGAAAATAGAATATATTTCCGGGGATATCAATCCTGCAGACCTTGGATTCCACAGGTAGGTGGTCTTTTGGACAGGTTCGAGCTCTTCAGTAGAGAACATTTTTTTTACCTGGCATCATACTCTCTTATCACTTTTATTTTTATCCTCATCTCTTTGAATGTCAAGGATAAAAGAAGGTTTGCTAGAAATTCTGCCTTTGTTATAGGGGTTTTAAAGCTCTCAGAGCTAGCTTACAGATTTATAGTTTTAGAGGACCCTATCAAGTTTTTACTTCCGCTGCATCTTTGCAATCTGACCCTTATAACTGCAATTATTGCCATGAGCTCTGGAAACAGACTTTTTTTAAACCTTACATATTTCTGGAGTGCCGGGACGATATTTGCCCTCCTCACCCCAGAGGTAAAGATCAACTTTCCTCATCTTTTAAACATTAGTTTTTTTTCTACACACTTTTATCTTATTTTTTCTGCTGTATATTCTGTAAAAGCTTTCAATTTTAAACCAAACTTTGAAAGTCTTTTAAAAGCCTTTAAATATGTAAATTTAGCTTTCATAATAATTTTCTTTATAAATTTAGCTCTAGGAACAAATTATATGTTTGTAAACTATAAACCGACCTTTAAAAGTCCCTTAGATTATATGGGGCCCTGGCCCTACTATATTATAGTCCTAGAGATTATAACTTTTATCTGTTTTCTTATCATGTACCTGCCTTTTTATACAAAAAAAAGGTAGGTTTATTTCCAACAATGTTAGTTATTTTTTTAACATAAAGGAGTGATTTAGTAATGCGTAACTTTGTATTCAACAAAGCAATGGAGCTTCGAAGAGACACTTTAAAAACCATTGTATCTCTTTATGAAAAGGATCTACTTAGAGAAAAGTTTCCTAAACTTGTAAGAGAGATTCTCCCAGGAGATAATCCCGTTTACAGAAACAACATCTACAGAGAGAGAGAAATCCTTAAACAAAGAATTAAAATTTATCTTGATTTTGATTACGAAAAGACAAGAGATCTTGAGCTTTTCGAACTTGTAGACCATCTAGATTCAAAATTTTTCCACAAAAAAGACGAATTGAGGGGAAAGCATAAGTATGTTAGAGTGATAAAAGAAGCCTGTGATGTCTGCCCATCTGGAAAATTTTATGCCACAGATCTTTGTAGAAACTGTATCGCCCATAACTGTACCAATGTCTGTCCAAGGGATGCTATTGTTTTTGAAGAGGGAAGAGCAAAAATAATCTCTGAAAAATGTATTGGTTGCGGTCTTTGTGCAAAATCATGTGACTATTATGCCATTGTAAAATTAGAAAGACCTTGTGAAAGAGCCTGTACACTTAAGGCCATAACAAAAGATGAAAAAGGTGCAGCAGATATAAATAAGGATAAATGTGTGGCCTGCGGTGCCTGCCATGTGGCCTGTCCATTTGGAGCCATCGAATCACCAACTCAGATTTTAGATGTAGTGCATGCCATAAAAAACAAAGATGAGGTTATCGCAATATACGCCCCGGCAATAGTATCTCAGTTCGGACATGCTGTTTCTCCTGGAAAAATAAAGGCTTTGTTCAAAAAACTCGGTTTCTCAGATGCAATGGAAGTGGCCGTAGGAGCCGATATGGTTGCAGAGGAAGAGGCAGAGATTCTGAAGGAGAATCCAGGAAAAATGACAACATCATGCTGCCCTTCTTTTTACAGCTATATAAAGAAGCATCAGCCTGAGATGGAAAAATATATCTCTCATGCACCATCTCCTATGGCCGCATTGGCGGAACATCTGAAAGAAAAATACCCAGATAAAAAAATAGCCTTTATTGGACCATGCATTGCAAAAAAAATGGAAGCTGATAAATACAATGTTTTAAAAGATAAAAAAGTTGTGGATTACGTACTCACTTTTACAGATGTAGCTTCATGGATAGAGGCTAGAGAACTTGACATATCTACACTCCCTGAAGATGATGTCCTAGGAACTTCCTTTGGATGGGGATTTGCCCACACTGGCGGAGTTGCAAATGCAGTTGCGGAAAAGTTGGACAAAGATGTAAAAGTAATCCATATGAACGGACTGGCAGAAGGAAAAGAAAGTTTTGCAGCCTTTGAAAAAGCTGGAGACTACACACTCCTTGAGGGAATGGGATGTCGTGGTGGATGTATTGCCGGACCTTCTATTTTACAGAACCCTAAAGTGGCTAGGGTTATGCTCATGAAGGTTGGGTCTAAAAAATAATCTCCTTACGAAGAATAAATAAATATAGAGAAAGTCCCGCTTTAAAAGTGGGACTTTCTCTATATTTCAAATATCACAAGTCCCCTTACCTCTTTCAGGAGAGACTCTGTCTCATCCTTTACCATAATTCTAAAGGTTACCTTGTCCATAAACTCTTTTTCTAGAATCTTGCCCCCTGAAGAACTTATGATTCCCTCTACTTCATTTACCTTGTCATAGGAAAAATCGGCTACATATTTTTTTAAGTGCACATACTCTATTATACCCGCTTCCTGCACCGCTAGCTTGGCCGCCTTGGCATAATTTCTCACAAGTCCACCTGCACCGAGTTTTATGCCTCCGAAGTATCTAGTTACAACTACAACTAGGTTATCCACATCCAAAAGATTCATAATCTCCCCTATAGGCTTTCCTGCAGTTCCTCCTGGTTCACCGTCATCATCTACCTTATAATATTCCTGACCGTTCTCCGTGACCTTGTAGGCACTGCAGTTATGGTTGGCATCAGGATGCTTCCTCTTTATCATCTGTATAAAATTCTCCGCCTCCTCTTTCGAGGCAATAGGTTTTATATAAGCTATAAACTTTGATTTTTTTTCTTCAAATTCTATGTTACATTCTCTTTCAACTGTTTGCATTTTTCAGCCTCCCTTTAGACGGAAGCTGGAGATTAAATATTATTGCCATGATTCTTATTATAAAAATTGAAGTCATCACGGAATTCATCATAAGGGCTTCTGACAGCCCCCATTTCATACCAGCCCAGTATATTCCTCCTCCTGCCAGGCAAAGAAAGGCATACACATCTTCCTTCAGTATGAACGGTATCTCACTTACAGACATATCCCTCAGGACTCCCCCCCCTACACCTGTAAGGGTAGCCATCATAGAAACCCCCAAAAGTCCAAGGTCGTTAGCCAGTCCTTTTTGAGCTCCTATAACTGTAAAGGCAGCAAGTCCTGCAGCATCTGAAATTTTTATTATACGGGAAAGTTTCCCTTCAAGTTTATCGTGATAGATTATATAGGTTAGTATCGCTGTAAAAACAGCTAAATATGCATCTCTTTCATGGATTATAGAATACGGCACCTGATTAAGCATCACATCCCTTATTATCCCTCCGCCAACTGCTGTTATAACTCCCAGTATGACTATACCCAGTATATCAAGTTTATGCTTTTCACCTTTCAGAGCCCCTGAGACAGAAAATGCCACTACTCCTACAATATTCAGTACTTTTATAATCATGATCTCTCCTTAGTTGATATAAGCATTTAATATTCTCACAGCAAGCTGGTAAAAAGGATTTATTATCTCCCCTAACAGACCAAACCATGCCAGTGCAAGTATTATATAAAACCCATAGGACTCCATACTGTAAAAAATCTCCTTTACCCTGTGGCTCCCGAGACTAGAAACCACCTTAGACCCGTCTAAAGGCGGTATAGGAATCAGATTAAATATACCCAAGACCAGATTTATTCTTATTAGATAACTGACAGCGCTGATTAGACCCGTATCATAGAGATATGCCCTCATGAACTTGATCATGGTAGCCCCTATAAAAGCCAGGATAAAATTAGTGAGTACTCCTGCCACAGATACCTGAAATACCCCCCATTTTTTATCTCTGAGATTTCTGTAATTTACAGGTACAGGTTTTGCCCATCCAATTACAAAAGTGGCCCCTGTTGCGATGAGAAATACCGGAAGCAAAGTCCCTAGTGGATCTAAATGTTTTAATGGATTCAGAGTAAGTCGTCCTGCATTTTTTGCAGTGGGGTCACCATTTGAGTACGCTACCAGTCCATGGGCTATCTCGTGAAGCATAACAGAAAAAATAAGTATGCCTATCATAACCGCGGTAAAGGGCTGGACAACTAATTTTTTAACCATGGTTAAAAGCAAAAGAACAGCTATAATACCGTATATTGCCTTTGTGGAAGTCGGAGCGTTGGAATTTAGATATTTAAACTCTTTCATAAAATTCTTCATTGTATCACCTCTATTATATATAAATTATCATATCTGAATATTTTTTTCAATTCTTTCTAATTCAACAATTTTGCCTTTGATGTTTCTGAATATTCTGTCTCTAAGTTTTACTTCGTCCCCTTCAGAGAGTATTAACTCTTCAGATACTTTTAATATTTTTTTCAATTTTTCATCTGTCTTTTCTGTTGTTATAAGAACCTCTATAGTTTTTACCCCACTGTCCCTGAAAAATAAAATATCCCTCTCGGTTATCTTTTTCCCTGCAACCAAAAATTCCGGCTTTTCATTGTAGTATACCACCCCTTTGTAATCTAAAGTTTCAGGTGGATTCGGACCATTGACAAATAGCAGTGTAAATAAGGGAACCACAGAAAGCCCCTTCCATCTGCCTTTCAAAAAAGCTATTCCAAAAATAGCCAAATAAAGTAAAATTATCATGCCACTCTTTTTTATCCCGTAATAATTTACCGAAAGACCGGGTATACTCGATGTCAGTTCTATAAATTTTATCAAGATATGATAGCTCAGATTGACTGTGGGCATAAGAACCCCTCCTGCTCCTACAACTGAAAGAACAAGGGCTCCAAAGGCACTTTGGACAAAGAGAACACCTAAGGGAATGGCGATTAAATTTACAAGAAATGACAGAAGAGGAATAGTCCTAAAGTACACTAAAAATATAGGGGTTAGAAAAATCTGGATTGTGAGACTCATCGCGGCAAATAGTAAAACTTTATTTATAAACTCACCTCTAGCAGGAGATCTTAATTTTTTCTCAACCTTGGGATATATAAAGATAATCGCAACTACAGCCATAAATGACATCTGAAAAGATAACTCCATGACTGATACGGGATTTATCAGCAGTGATATCACAAAGGCAGCTGAAAGGGATTTTTTCGGGTCTGGCTTCTCGTAAAAAAGTTCCCCTCCTATATAGCACATACCCATTATATAGGCACGGAGGACAGAAGGGGCTAAACCCACCCCTGCAGTATAGAGGGTCAGTATCACTGCTGAAATAAAATACCTCAGTTCTCTCTGTAAGGGAAGTTTTCCGGTCAAAAATAATATTATTGCTATTATAACCCCTATGTGCAGACCCGATATAACTATGAGGTGGGAAGTTCCTGTATAGGAAAACATATCCTTCACCTTATCTGAAAGGTTCCCTTTTTCACCCATGATTACAGCCCTGTAAAATTTTGCCATCTCTCCTGAATAGTCTCTTGTTAAAATTCTTATTTTTTCATCTAGATATCTGTTTACAAAGCCTCTTGGTATAAGAGACGTATGAACTTCTTCAAGCTGATAATACTCCCTATTGTTCCTTTCAATTTTTTCTTTTAGTTCTCCTGTTATTTCAGACTTCCCCTCTTCTAGGTTATTCCCATAAACATAGAGAGCTTTTCTCGGAATCTTTCCGTTTATCCTTTCAATCCTGTTATTTCCACCGTCAACTTTTAGAACAATATTTTCACCGGCATTATGACTGCCGAGATCTATCCCGGTAAAAATCCTTACCATAAATAACAGGGCAATTACTAATAATAGATTTGACCTATTTTTCCTGAAAAAAGTTACTGCAATCAAAAGCACAGCAATAGCAGTTGCTATCCCTAAAGGAAGATAGCAAAATGCCAGACTCATTATTAAAATTTCTAAAGCTGCAAGGTAAGTCGTCTCCACCAGATCACCTCCAAGGATAAAATAAACAAAAGCCCCTATAGGGGCTAAAATTTTATGGCCATTATGGACTGATAAAGTTCTAGAGCATAAGAATCTGTCATTCCACAGATAAAATCTGTAACCAGCCTCAGTTCATTATAAAGCTTATTTTTATAGGGGTATCTCTCCTTCAAAAATCTGTAATTACTTGATATAAGTCTGTACAGCTTCTCTTCCTTGCTTCCTATCCGATCTTTTTTCGGGGACACCACAGCATCTGTAAACTCTCTCAAAAGAACCCTCAATATCCTGTCTCCCCCTATCTCAAGCTTTATAACATCTTTGTCACTTATTATTATGGAAAGAATCTCCCTAAAGGCTTTTTTCAGATGAACTGCCTCAGAAGAATCCAAAAGTTCCTTTTCATAAGCCCCACACATTATATCCTCATAGTTGTCTAAAAAAGATTTTGCCGTCCCATTTATCATGAATTTTTGTATTTTCACACGGAATATCTGCATCTTTATCTCTCTGGGATCCGGGTAAAGACAGTCTATCTCTCCCTCCCCTAGACTTTCTAAGATCTCTCTTTCCTTATCATTTTCTGAGTCTAAATATTTTTCTATTACCTTTCTTACCCTCTCTGTAGTGAGTATCCCTTTTTTCACTGCATCTTCTATATCTGCCACCAGGTAAGCTATGTCGTCAGATGCTTCCAATAAAAATACAAGAGGGTGCCTTCTTATCTTCCCTTCAATTTCTACACCAAGTTCCGATACTATTTTTTCAAAGGGCTCTTTTTCACTCTGGAAATATCCAAACTTTTTATAACTAATCCCCATCTCAGGGTTGTTTCCATCGAAGGAGGATCGTGGATATTTCATTATAGAGGCCATAGTTGGAAAGGTCAGATTTAAGCCATACTCGTCTCTTATATACTGCAGCCGGCTTATTACCCTTAAAGTTTGAGCATTTCCTTCAAAGTTCTTAAAATCATTGAGTTCTGCCTCACTCCATTTTTCTCCGTAAAAATCTATATTCTTATCAAATTTATTTTCAAAAAATTCTGTGAAAAAATCCTGTATTATGACTTCACCATAATGCCCAAAGGAGGGATTTCCCACATCGTGAAGCAGCGAGGCTGCCTCTAGGACACTTCCCATGCATTCTTTTCTCTCAGCTGGAAACTTACCTTCTTTGATAAGTTCTGATTCCACCAGTCCACCGATCTCACTTGCTATTGTTGAAACTTCAAGAGAGTGTATCAGCCTGGTTCTTATGAAATCATTACTATCTAGGGGGTGTATCTGAGTTTTATTTTTAAGTCTTCTAAAAGATGAGCTGAAAATAATTTTGGAATAGTCCTGTTTAAACTCGCTAAGAGCCGTTCTTTTTCCATCTTTTCCAGGTCGGAATTTAGTTGGTTTCATAAGATCTTCCCAGTTCATCATAATCTCTTCCTCCCTAAATTTTGCAGCTAAAATTTAAATTTCTTATAAAATTTGCAGTTAAATCATTGATTATCTTCTATAAAAATCATTTTCTTCCTTTTTTACTCTTTATAAAGAAAATAAAATATAAAGGAGATTACAAAGGAAGCTGCAGAAAAAAGTGCGGTGGTATAGACTCCCGATCTTGAGACTCCCTCAGGACTTGTAATTATAGCCTGTATTATATTTCCTCCTCCCGCTACGAGTATTATGGGAAGTAGGGATATGGAGATGAGAAAGGCCATTTTCAGAAAAAATCCCTGTATTCCAAAACACATACCCTCTATTTTGTGACCACTCTTTTCACTTATGTGGGTGCTTATCTCACTCAGCATGGCCGGCGGAAATATAAAAGCGGCACCTGAAACCGGTATTCCCAAGAGGGCAAATATATAAAAGCCCGCACTGACAGGGATAACCTTCCCGAGATTATAAAGCACAAGAGAGAGTAACACCAAAGCAGCAAGAGCTGAAAGCATGAGTTTTCTGTACCCCACTCTTTTGGCTAGTCTGTTGGTGGGATAAAAGAAAAGTGCAGAGGTACCAAAAAGTATAGCCGCCGCCGCAGTTATTGCTCCCTTTCCCATTCCCATAATATCTTCCACATAATAGTTCATAGAGGCCCTAAGAATATTAAAGCCTACAAAAAAGAAGAGCAGTCCTAGAAGATAATATATAAAAGACTTGTCGTGAAAAAGTATCTTAAGGGATTCTTTTAAAGTCGTTTTGGAAATTTTTCCGTGGGAATACTTTTTCTCAGGAACCAAGAAAACTGTCACATAAGCACCTAGTGCCGAAACTGTGCTGAGAAGTATAACCATCATCCTTATTCCTGTCTCTGTATCTCCCTTACCGAGAGTCTTTATAAGTATTCCAGGTAGTATCATGGCAATGGCTGTATAAATCAGTCTAAAAACTGACTGCCAGGTTGAAAGATTGAGCCTTTCTTCAGGAGTATTGCCTATTTCTGGAATAAGGGCGTTATAAGGGGCTCCTACTATGGTATAGAAAATAAAAAATATAGACCCCACCAGTGAAAGATAGAGAAAAGTATCCATTCCTCCTCCCTTTACAGGGTAAAAAAATGCCACTGTGGAAATTCCCAACGGGATACTTCCTGCAGCTATAAAAGGAATTCTACGACCCCATCTGCTATTGGACTTATCAGATAGATAACCTACCAAAGGGTCGGAAACCATGTCCACAAATCTCGACAGGACTAAGGCCAGGGATATTAGTATAGGGGCCATAAGAGGCTTTATCCCTGAATTTTCCGGCGGAAGATAATAATATAAAACCCACTGGGCAAATATCTGATCTACTATGGCATAGCTCACCCCTATACCATAAAATAACTGTACACTCCTCGGTAATCTTTTTTCCATTGTTCCCCCTCGATGTGAAAATCTTTAAAAAATACTTCTTTCCCCCTATTGGTTCATGTAACAGATAAAGATATAGTTCACTTTAGTTTTATTTATAATAAATTTTTCACCCTTATTCTTATAAACTTATACAGGATCATTTTATAATAATGGGAGTCTTTCTCTCCTCATACTCCTTTATCACAGTGTATATCATGCTGCACCTCTCATTGAAATCCAAAAGTTTTTTTTCCCTCCCAGAGAGTTTTTTGGACACATTTTTTAAGGTGGTAAAGACCTCTATACCTGTCTTCCCCCTTATGCTTTTGAGATATCTCCCGCCCCTTTGGTTAAATCCTAATATCCTTACATAAGGAACTCCCATTTTAGCGTCTTCAGTTATCTTTACAGTTAAGCCCAAGAGTATGTGAGTCAATACCCTCTGAATCCTCGCATTTGTATATCTTTTTGTCATTATATCACCATAGAATTTTTCAAAATCCCTGTTTTTAAGTGCCGCCTCATAAAGACGGTTTTCAAAACCGGCCTCTATATCTTGTATCTCTCCCAGATAATCTTTATGAAGTATTATCTCATGCCTGAGTATAGGATAAAATTCATGAAGCGACGCACATCTTCCTTCTCTGAACTCATCACTCAATATTTCATACACAGGTTCCGGAACCAGTTTTTTTATTTCTTCCGTCTTCTCTCCCAACATTTTTCTGATGGCAGTGGCACTGGCAATATTACCCTTTATATGGTGGGAATGATATCCCGTCCCCTCTCTCTTTATGGCTATTGGATTTATATCCAGTCCCAGTTTAGCTATACTTTTCACATATTCAGTTCCCAGTATATCATTTGGACTCATATACCTCTTTTCTCCAGTTATTTTTTCTATCGCTGCTGCAAAGGATGTGGGATACGAGCTTCCCCTGCCGAGCTCCTCTTTCAGATAATCCTGAAACTCCTCGTTTTCTTCTAGGGAGGCTATATTTTTTAACTTTTCTATCTCTCCACTTTCAGATCCAAAAACTACATCACTTACACAAAGGGCTCCTAAGATTCCCACAGCTCCTCTGGCAAATATCTCGGCGCTTTGATTGGAATAGTACGCCGGAAGCTCGGCCACTATGTCCACTCCGCTTCTAAGAGCCATTTCAGCTCTTTTCCATCTGTTTACTACCCCTGGTTCCCCTCTCTGGAGAAAGTCTCCACTCATAGCGGCTATCACCACATTCCCTGCGCCCTTTTCTCTGGCTTTTTCCAGATGATATCTGTGTCCGTTGTGAAAAGGGTTATACTCTACAACCACTCCTGTAGCCTTCATATTTACACTCCTCAAAGCTTCTCTAAATATTTATCCTTATAAAAGGGTGTGAAAAATTTTCCACACCCTTTTCAAATTATAACATAATTTTTATTTCAATTCCTACCATTTGATTGGAAGAAAGATTCTTTCCTCTCTTCCATTTACCATATAGCTGAGTTCAAGGCTTTCTGGAAGATTATCCTTATCCATCACATTAAACACTATCCATTTTCTTTCATAGAGTCCAGCAGGAACCTGAAACTCTCCAGACATAAGATGTGCATCTGGAAATACCTTACCTCTTTCTAACTCTTTTTTACTCTTATACAATTCGTCTATTGTGAGAGATGCAACCCCACCTGCCAAAAGAGCTACCCCTACATTACTCCAGCTGTTGTCTGTAAAGGCTGCCAAGAGTCCACCACCTATTGCTGCAAAGCTAAAACCGGTACTTCTGTTCTGCTCTTTTCTTCTCTTTTCAGCCATTGTTGCCTCATACCATCTGTTAAGTTCCTGACCGGAAGTTATTTTTATCTCACTGTTAAACTTTTCATTATTAAAATTAACATTTACATCAGATACCCTTGCTATATTACCGGTTCTGTTTTCCACGGTAAAAACCATAAATTTATAAAAATCACTACTCATGGCCTTTTCCATGTCCCCGCTTATGAGAAGTCCTGCCTCAGTAGGAGCCTTTCTCTTTTCAGCTATACTTCCATCTTCCCTTATCTGTTTCCCGTATTTACCAGAGTGTACAGATGCACATGATAAGAGCATTGAGATTACTGCCATAATGATTATCTTCTTCATTTTATCACCGTCCCTGTGAATATACTTTATAATATATCCTTCAAATTAATCCATGTTTTTCCTACGCTGTGAAAAAATAATTATATATTCAGTATACATATCTTCTATCTTTAAGACATATTATTTAATTTATTTGAATTTTATTTTCCTCTATATTATAATAGGGGTAAATCATTTATTCAGGGGGAATAATTATGCTCTTAGCTTTTGATATAGGAAACACCCATATAGTCTCTGGTATTTTAAACGACAGTGGTGAAGTCCTACTCACCTTCAGAGTTTCATCCAATGAAAAGCTTACTGAAGATGAATTTTTTTCATACCTTAGAAATATCACAAAATTCAATAATATCGATCTCCTGGATGTAAAGGGTATAGTCGTTTCATCTGTTGTTCCAAGTCTTTTGACAATATTTGACTTCCTTGGCAGGAAATATTTCAAAATAGTTCCTATTGTTGTAGACCTTTCACTGAAACTTCCATTTACCTTTGCTGAGAACCTTAATCCCATAGGTTTTGGTGCTGACAGAATTATTGATATAACTCAGGCCCTGACTCTCTATCCCGACAGAAACCTTGTTATCTTTGATTTTGGTACTGCCACCACCTATGAAGTCCTTGTTGGTGGAGTCTATGTAGGAGGAGGTATCCTTCCAGGTATAGAGATGTCTATAAATTCACTCTATGGAAGTACCGCCAAGCTTCCAAAGGTTAAATTCGGAAAACCCGATTCGGTTCTCGGTAAGGATACAGTAGATCAGATAAAGGCGGGAATATTCTTCGGATATGCAGGTCAGATAAAGCACATCATCAAAAAAATAAAAGAGGAAGTCGACGATCCTTATGTGATAGCCACAGGAGGTTTGGGAAGAGTTCTTTCAGGTGAGATAGAAGAGATTGATGAATACTGCTCAGATTTAAGTGTCCAGGGACTTTTTACGATCTATCACCAAAACAAAACCGTATCATAAATATTATATTAAAAAATACAGGGCTGATGAAAATTTTTCAGGCCTGTATTTTTATTTTTTTATAAATATATTCTTTTAAGTTTTTCATTAATTCTCATTCTAGACCACGTCAGACTTTTGAGAAACATTTTTCAGAAAGGCTTTTTTTATCCTGGAGATTATCTCCAAAGCTTCTAGGGGATCTAAGGCATCATCTACAAAGACTCCCAAAATAAAATGGGTATTTCCCAAAAATACAATTCCAATATCATGATAAAAATCTCCTACCTCTCCGCTTCTGTATGTACTCTCCCATTCTGGGATATAATTCCTTACACCTCTTCCAACTCTTTGATATTTTAACATCTCCACTGAAAGATCACTTATTTCTTTATTTTTAAATACAGACCTGTTGTATATTTTTTCCAGAATATTGGCCATATCCCTTATGCTGGTTATATTTTCCTTTCCCTTCTCAATTGCAGAAAAATCCAGCATTTTTCTTTGAACCTTTGTATCCATGAGCCCCATTCTTTCTATTCTGTCATTTATCCTATCCAGTCCAAATAAATTAAGCAGTGTATTTATAGCAGTATAGTCATTAGCTGTCATCATGAGAATTATAAGATCTTTCAGGGTATAGGAACTTATGGAAAGGTCTCTTATAAGGCTGAGATATGATACACCCGTCTCCTTTATATCTATCCTGTCATCTAGAGTGTACTGGCCTTCCTCTACCTCTTTTAAGACTTCTACCATTACCATTATTTTCATAACAGTGGGAGATCTGAAAACCTTGTTGCATCTGTGAGATATCAGCACCTTGTTATCTGAGAGATTTTTTGCATAGACAGAAACAGTGTCCCCATATTCCTTCATAATCTTTACTATCTCATTCTGCATAAAACCATCTCCCCCTATCAAATAATTTTTATCTTTATATCTTCTACCTTTCCTATTTTAAATTCATGATCCAGCAACATATATTTTCTAGGATTTACAGCAAAAAGGTTGTACTCTACCTTCATGGTACTGTCATTTAAGAAACTAAAATACTCTATAAGATTTCCCGCCTGATTTCCCACCTTGACAGTTATTTTAGACATCTGATCCAAAAATACCTCTAGTCCATCTCTATCTAGATCTAATAGTTCCTCTAGAGAATTTTCCGTAAATACAACCTCACCAGACCTATCTGCAGAGTCATAGAGAAACCAGAAAAATTTAAAAACCAAGGGCATATAAAAATCTTCCCCTGATTCTTTTATCTTACTCAGTATCATCTTTCCATAAATATCTAACTTCTCAAATATCTCCTGGGCTTCCTTTTCCTCTCGGTTCAGGTCATTCATTGCCATGTATATATTTTCTACTCTCTCTTTGTCATACTCATCCTCAGCCATAAGCTCTATGATTTCGTCTTCATCTATTCCATGATTCTTTAGCTCCCCTATTATCATCTTCTCAGTATCTACGAGGCCCCTATATATCCCATCAGTCATGTCCTCTAGTATTGTTTTCAGTTTCTCATAATAAAGGAGCTCCTCCTGATTGTCGTCCTCTTCCAGATCCATTATCACGCTCTCCATGCCGTTTAAGAACTCTCCCTCGAGATAACGTGAAAGTATCCTGAGATCCTCTAGGCTCATCTTTAGCTTTACATCTACATCTAGCTCCCCTATTATATCTCTGTTCTTTATTTTAAATCCTTTTCCGATTATTTCCATATTATCAGCTCCTTTTATAGTTTATTCTGAGATTTTACTATCTTCCTTTGTTGCAAAATAAAAACTAAATTAAAAGAAGCCCTATAAAAGGGCTCCTTACAAAAGGGAGAGTTACTACAGCCTTTTCTCAAAATTATAAAGCCTGTAGTTTGTATGAAAATAAAAAAGGAGAGAGTTAATAATGTTATTGCAGTCTGTCTTCTTATTGTCTTCTGTAACTTTGCGAGAGTCGGAAGTCATAAAGAGGTTTTCTGCATTTTCCAGCCGATAAATCAGCTTTCCTTTTTTTCTTCTCAATATTTTGACTACTACTTTCCCCATAAAGTTTAAAGAAATTATAAAAAATTTAAACTAGTTACCAACCCCAATAAATAATGGAATAAAACCTTAATATAATTTATTAAAAGCAACCTTTTTCTGAATTATTTTTCCCTCACTAAAATTTTAGAAGATTTTAAAAAATTACCTTTTTAGATTTTTCAAACTTCGGTTTTATAATTGCATCTCGATAATTTATTGTATATTAAAACCAAAAAAAAAAGAGCAGTAAAACACTGCTCTTTTAAAATCTATTACATTACAGCTTTAAATCCTACTACAGCTTCAAACTCGTTATCAGCTGTATGACCTGTAGATGAAGTATCGTGGATAGAAGTGTTGTCATCATATACTTTATAACCTGCGTATGCATGGAAGCTTAATGCATCATCATGCTTATATTTTGCAAGTAGTCCTGGCTGTACATAGAACTCGGTTGAGTCTGCGTCTCTTCCTTTTTTCCATGTGTGGTCATAAGACTCGATTCCGAACTCAGTGTTGAATGTTAGAGATGTCTTATCTCCCTCAAACAGTGGGTAAGCGAAGTTAGTATAGTGCTCGACATCAACGTCTAATCTGTCTGCATTTTCTTTATACCATAGGTAAACCTCTGTATAAGAGTTCCAGTACTCGTTCCAAGTAGTGTCTAGGCTAAAGTCTAGCTGTGCACGTAGGTCAGATGAGTGACCATTTGTTGTCTTTACTCCGGATGTGTACTCATCTTTATCAGAAGTCTGATAACCTAACTCTGTATACCATCCGAAATCTGTTCTCTCAGTAAGGCTTGTAGAGTTTACATATTTGATATAGTATTTTTCTGAAACAGAATCAGTACCAGTTCCATTTTTTACTGAATCATATGCATCGTAGTCCATCTCGAATCTGATATCATTTGACCAAGTTTTTCCAAACATATCATAGTCAGCAAGTTTCCTCTTGAATCCAAACTCTCCGTCCCATCCTTGATAGTTGTCTCCACCGTCTACATCATAGTAGTCTCTGTCTAAGTCAAATATGAAACTCCAGTCATCATTGATTTTAGCAGAACCTTTAGCTAAAGTATACTCAACTTGATCTTTATCATTTGTAACTTCTGATCCTTGATGGTGATTATTTAATTTGGCCTCATGTGTTAGGCTAAGGTTAGCCGCTGATGCCATTGCTCCTACTGCAAGTAGGCCTGCTAAAGTAACTATAAGTCTTTTTTTCATTATTATCTCTCCCCTTTTTCATTTTAATAACTTCCAAAATCTCTCGCTAATGTAAGTATATTTAACTTTTACCCTTATTTAAAATATATTTTTTATATGCAAACCATTTTTTTTATTATAGAGAATTATTGTTTTTTATTTAGTTCTTTAAAATAAAGCTTTATAAGGTAAACAACCGTTCACTTTATGCAACGATAAAGCTCTTTTTTGGAAAAAAACGTCCAATTTTTCCACATATTTTTGTGAAATTTTTTTTATATTCCCAGATACACCCCTACCTGTTATTCTCATATGTCGTTTTCACTACAATAAATAACCCAAGTTGCTACTTAAAAAAAATTATTATAAATTACTGAATTTATCTGAATATTAGAGTCAAAAGATTTTGTCACGAATGAACACCAATAAAAGATAGGGAAATTAACACGAATAAGGACAAAAGCTTTTGGCCACAGAGAAAAGAAGAGAGTTTCACAGGGTTAAAACTAAAACCATATATGCTTTCTCTTGCAAGAGGTTTTTTATTCCTTTTCCCTTGCCATTGACAAAATCAGCGTTAAGAATAACCGCAGTGAAATCCTTAGAAAAAATCGACTGTTTGAGCATAGCGAGTTTCGAGTTTTTCTTGGATTTCCAAGGGCATTTAGCTGATTTTTCACAGGCTTGAACTTTTGGTTACTTTTCTTTCAAGAGAAAAGTAACGAATCCCGATAAATTCAATACTTTAATTTAATAAAGGTAGCAACTTAGGTTAAATAGCACTTTTTCAACTTATTGAGAATAAGAAATATTCTTATTTTAAAAAATAATATTCACACTCATTTTCACTTAAAAATATACATTCTTAAATAATTGGATTTTTCATAAACACACATAAAATTTAAATCCATTGACAAAAATTTTTTTTCTGGTTTTTATAAAAAATTTAAAATACAAAAAAAAGACGAGTATATACCCGTCTTTTCCATAAAATTGTAAACTTATCTTTTTGAGAACTGTGGTGATCTTCTTGCTTTTTTCTTACCGAATTTCTTTCTTTCTACCATTCTAGAGTCTCTAGTTAGGAAACCAGCTTCTCTTAATGCTTTCTTTAAAGATTCGTCAGAAGAAAGAAGAGCTCTTGATATACCGTGTCTGATAGCTCCAGCTTGTCCGGCATTTCCTCCACCATCTACATTTATCTTTACTGTAAATTTATCCAAAGTCTCAGTAAGTACTAGCGGCTGTTCTACAATTTTAGAAAGAATTTCTCTTCCACCAAAATATTCTGCCATAGTTTTACCATTAATCTCTATTCCAGATCCACCAGGGATAAGTCTTACTCTTGCTACAGAAGTTTTTCTTCTTCCAGTTCCTATATATTGCATCATTTCTGCCACTGTCAATTACCTCCTAAATTATAGTTCTACCGTTTCTGGCTTTTGTGCTGCGTGAGTGTGTTCAGCTCCAACAAATACTCTCAATCTTGTTAACTGCTCTCTTCCTAATTTGTTATTTGGAAGCATTCTCTTTACAGCTAGCATTAAAGCTTCTTCTGGTTTTTTAGCTAAAACTTCTTCAAGTCTTCTCTCTCTTAGCCCTCCAGGGAATCCAGAATGGTTATAATACATTTTGTCAGTAAGTTTCTTTCCAGTTACAGCAATTTTTTCCATGTTAGTTACGATTACGAAGTCTCCCCCATCGATATGTGGAGTGTAAGTAACTTTATTTTTACCCATAAGTTTCTTAGCTATTTCAGCAGCTAATCTACCTAGAATTTTTCCCTCAGCATCGTAGTGATACCAGTCTCTTATTACATCTTCTTTTCTTTGCATTACGGTGTACTTGTTCACTATTTTTTCCTCCTCAGTAAGTTATATTTACATAAATATAACGCAACGGTCCTTTGTGGGAAAGGATTATTTTACCAAAGTATTATATATTTTTTAACATTTTATGTCAAGACATTTTACTTGAAATATAAATCTTAAAATTAAAATTTTACTTTCTGTCCCCTCTATACTGGACATCCTGTCACATTTTCAAAAAAATAAAAAAACAAGACGACTTTTAATCGTCCTGTTTCGGGATTTTCTAGTTATTTTCCTTTGGGTCTTCAGACTTAGGGATAGGTCTTCCAAACATCCACTCTATCTGTCTTCTGAGTCCAGTGAGATCATGTTCTTTTCCGTCAAGAAAGATTTTGTCATCTATAGGAAAGGCTATGAATTCCTCCTCTATACTCATATCATTCTTAAGATTAAGCTGAAGCTTCACGGATTCCTTGGTTCCAAACGGCCTAAACTCTGTCTTTACCGTCTTGATGAGATTTTCATCAGCCATTATTTTTTTTATCTCCTCTTCGCTGAACCTTCTTTGAGGGGGATATGCTGCTATGAAAAGGTCACAAGATTGTACAAACTTCAGTCCCTCAGGCTTTTTTTCCAGAAGGTCTAAGGTATACTTTCCTCTTTCTGTGATTAGAAAATTTTCAATATCTATGACTTTTTTTCCTGTTCCAAAAGGGGAAGCTGCTATACCGAATTCCCCCTTTGAAATAAGCTCGTCCTCTGGACCGTTCAGTCTCATTTCAAACATTGTATTTCTCTCAAGTCCGTCTAACTCCAAAACCATAGAAAGATTTTTCATAGGAAATGGGAAAACCGGTTGAATCATCTCAGAAAATGCTCCTAAAATGTCGATAGCTCCCCCTAATTGCTTATTTATTTTGGCTTTGTGTGCCACTATTAGATTTTTAACCTTTACTGCCATTTATTTCTCCCCTCTGATTTTTTTTGATTTTTATTTTTAAAAATTTTTATTGTTTTTATAGATTATTTATCATGCTTCTACTAAGTAACTCAAGTTACTACTTAAAAAAAATTCTTATAAAATACTGAATTTATCCAAATATCAGAATCAAAAGATTTTGTCACGAATGGGCACTAATAAAATATAGGGAAATTAGCACGAATAAGGATAAAAGCTTTTGGCCACAGAGGACGCAGAGAAAAAGCAGGAGTTTCACAGAGTTAAAACCAAACTATATATGCGTTCTTTTGCGAGAGGTTTTTTATCCCTTTTCCCGTACTATCGATAAAATCAGAATTAATAATAGTCAAAAATTAAGGAATAACTGTACACATGTTTTTAATTTAGGCTTATATCATCTTTTGTTTTTTGAATTTTCAAGTCGCAGGGCTTATACAGGAAAGAGCCTGCACTCAGCCGTCTTGCAGAATAAGTTAAGGGAGTTCAAGGATCGTCAGCGACTATGAAACACCTTATCCAGTGGATGAGCAGGGAACCGAGGACTGTAGCTTACAAAGGCGATAAAAGAAATATATACTTCCTAGACATTTGAAAATTCTTGAACTTTTGGTTACTTTTCTTTCAAGAGAAAAGTAACAGGTTCGGATAAATTCAATACTTTAATTTAATAAAAGTAGCAACTTAGGTTAAGTATCATAATAGAGTTTACTTTTATTTACCAAATTAAATATAACATATTTAATTTTCTTTGTAAACAGGCCCCCCAGCCAGATTAGAGAAGTAAAATTCCCGGGCAGCTCTGATGTTATCAAATTTTTCCTCTAGCTGTGCCCCGTAGAGTTTTTTCAGTATCTCACCAAAGTTTTCTCCAGGCTCTACACCCCATTCTATAAGGTTTTTCCCTCTGACTATTGGTTTAAGGTCATTTTTTACTCTTTGATAGACAGCCTCTATACTCTCTATTATATCCAGTTCCTCTCTGTTGTCGCTCCGTCCTCTTCCCAGTACATCACATCTATAGAGTTTTAATAATTTCTCTATATCCACCTCTACAGCCAGCTTCTTAACCGAGATCCTGTCAGTTTCCCCTTTTAAAAGCATTTTCAGAGGTTCCTCGTGATATCTCACAAGTTTTCTCACACTGTTTATTAGCTCTCTGTTATCTGTAAATTTTATTATCTCCCTGTCAAATATCTCCTGAGACTTTTCACAGTGTCCATTAAATGTGGGAAAGGTCTCTTTTTTCCCCGTATCGTGATAGAGTATGCTCCAGAACAGTTCCGAGCTCCTTTCCTCCTTTGAAAGTACGTCTAGCATCATCAGGGTATGTGTAAATACATCTCCTTCAGGATGGTAGGTCTCATCCTGCATGACATTTTTCAGGGAGCTTATCTCAGGCATTATCTTTTCCAAGGCACCGGTTTTTTCCAAAAAAAGAAAACCCTCAGATGGCCTCATTCCCAGCATATATATTTTTTCAAGCTCCCGGCAGACTCTCTCCTTGGGAACTTTCAGGATCTCCTCTTTTCCTGCTTTTATAATTCTTTCTAGAGAATCCTCAGCAGAAAATCCAAATCTGCTTATAAACTGCGCTGTTCTGAGTATTCTAAGGGGATCCTGTAAAAAACTCTTTTTGTCCACATATCTCAAAAGTTTATTTTTTATATCTTCTATGCCGCCAAAAAAATCCAGATACCTGTCCTCTATAAGATTATAGTAAATGGAATTCACTGTGAAATCCCGCCTTCTTGCACACTCCTCTATAGAGCTATTCCCCTCTATAAAGGATATCTCTATGCTGTTATTCAGTATGTAGATTTCATAGCTTTTGCCCACCTTTTTAAATTTTCCGTACTTTTGAAGGATTCCCTCAAACTCATCTCTTTTTATTCTCATAACTTCAAGGTCTATATCCTTTATCTCATCTTCAGCTGCTCCCATTAGACGATCTCTTACCCACCCCCCTACAAGATAGGCTTCACCCTTATTTTCCCATATCTCTTTTATCAGTTTTCTGTACATTCCTCCTCCTAAAAAAGGGACCCTTAGGCCCCTATTTTTCCCTGTCATGTATATAATCTGCAAGTTCAATAAACAACTTTCCCTCATCTGACTGAAATTCACTGTGTATTATATTTTTGGCCGCCTCTATTTTTTCAGCCAGCATCTCCTTTGTTTTTTCCATTCCAAAAATAGATGGATAAGTAGATTTTTCAAGTTCTGTATCACTTCCCACAGGTTTTCCTATTTTCTCAAAATCCCCCTCTATATCCAGTATATCGTCCTTTATCTGAAAGGCCAGTCCTATGAGCTCAGAATATTCAATAAGTTTTTCTTTCTTCTCCTTTTCTATTCCAGCTATTATACAGGCCACTTCCACAGGAAGACTTATCATCTTTCCTGTTTTATGAGTATGGATATACTGCAAGAGCGGAAGGTCTATACTTTTCCCCTCACTCTCTATATCTACCATCTGTCCGCCTATCATGCCCTTTATACCTGCATACTGTGATGTCAATCTCACTATATCTACAATTTTTTCAGCATCTATCTTTTGATTTTCATATGTGAGGACATTGAAGGCATGGGTCAAAAGGGCATCCCCTATAAGTATCCCCTGGGCTTCCCCATATTTTTTATGTGTGGTAAGTTTCCCCCTCCTGTAGTCGTCATCGTCAAGGGCAGGCAAATCATCATGTACAAGAGAATAAGAGTGTATCATCTCTATGGCCACGGCAGCCGGTATCCCTTTTTCTGCCCTTTCTCCCAAGAGCTCTAAGGTCATTAGGAGCAGGATCGGTCTAATCCTCTTCCCACCGTTTAACACTGCGTATTTCATCCCCTCTGCTATCACCTGGGGATATTTCAGCTCATCCAGGCAATTTTTTATACTTTCATCTATGAGTTCTCTTTTTTCTTTCAAATAATTTTTCAGCATAATTATCTCCTATTAAAACTCTTCTAATTTAATTCCACCATTTTCCTCTATAACCTTCATTATCTTCCCCTCTGCTTTTTCAAGCATCTCAGAAGATTTTTTCAAAAGTTTCATAGCCTTTTCATATTCCCTGATAGAAGCAGAAAGTTCCATGTCTCCAGTTTCAAGCTTGGATATTACTTCATCTACCTCAGCTAAATTTTCTTCAAAAGTTTTCACCTTTGCCATATTATCACCTCATAGAAAATTATACTATATCAAAGGGCTCTTCACAAGTTAATAAAGTACTGAATTTACAAGAATATTAGAGTCAAAAGATTTTGTCACGAATGAAAACCAATAAAAGTCAAAAAAATTAACACGAATAAATACAAAACCTTTTGCCACAGAGGACACAGAGAAAAAGAGAGAGTTTCACAGAGTTAAAACCGAAACTATAAACACTCTCTTTTGCGAAAGGGTTTTTTTTATCCTTTTTCCCTTGCCATTGACAAAATCAGCGTTAAGAATAACCGCAGTGAAATCCTTAGAAAAAATCGACTGTTTGAGCGTAGCGAGTAGCCAAAAAATAACGAGTGATACGAGTATATTTTCTGGTTCTCAGAAACTTGTTTTCTGAGTTTCCTTATTGCTAGTGGATTTTCAAGGTTATTTAGCTGATTTTTCACAGGCTTGAACTTTTGGTTACTTTTCTTTCAAGAGAAAAGTAACGAATCCCTATAAATTCAATAATTCCTCACAAAAAATTTAAAAGCCGCCTGAAATAAACAGGCGGCAGATTATTATTTCGTATAAAAAGTAAGAGTTTTCTTTCCGTAACTTTTTTCGTCGACTTTTTTATATCCCACTATCTCCTGATCAAGTCTCTCATGAAGATGGTGCTCACATATGATTAGACCCCCATCAGCTAGGATATTGTTTTTTTCTATCTTCTTAATGACCTCTGTACATACATTTTCTTTGTAAGGAGGATCCATAAATATTATGTCAAACTTTTCTCCCTTTCTACCTAAAATTTCCACTGCTCTGGAAACCTCATTTTTATAGGCTCTGCATTTATTCTCAAAGCCAAGGCTGTTTACATTTTCTATTATTATTTTAAGGGCTTCCTGATCCTTTTCAATCATTATAGCTCTCTTTGCACCTCTGCTTATAGCTTCTAAGGCTATATTTCCTGTTCCGCTAAAAAGATCTAGGATGCTGCAATCTTCCACATAGGGCTGTATTTTTGAAAACAAAGCCTCTTTTACCCTGTCTAGAGTAGGTCTTGTCTCTGTCCCTTTTCTGCATTTTATACTTTTATTTTTAGCTGTTCCGGCTATTATTCTCATGTCTCACCTCCTAATAAATGAACATCGCATCTCCAAAACTGAAAAAGTGATATTTCTCCTCAACTGCCTTCTTGTAGACATCCATAATCAGTTCCCTGCTTGAAAATGCAGACACGAGCATCAAAAGGGTTGATTTTGGAAGGTGGAAATTTGTTATCAAGGCATCTACAATCTTGAACTTGTACCCAGGATATATGAATATATCTGTAGACCCTTTGCCAGATACAAGCCTTCCATTTTCATCTACCGAGGACTCTAAGGTACGTATAGAGGTTGTCCCAACCGCTATGATTCTTCTTCCTTCCTCTTTAGCTCTGTTTATTATCTCAACTGATTTTTTTGGAACCTCATAAGTTTCCTCATGCATCTTATGATCTAGCACATCTTCTGTCTGGACAGGTCTAAAGGTTCCTAGTCCCACCTCTAAAAAAAGATCAGCTATCTCCACACCTTTTTCTTTAATTTTTTCTAAAAGATCTTCTGTAAAATGAAGTCCGGCTGTTGGAGCAGCTACAGACTCACCTTTTATAGCATATACTGTCTGATACCTTTCTTTTTCTGAAAGTTTTTCACTTATATATGGAGGAAGAGGCATCTGTCCCAGCTTGTCTAATATCTCTTCGAAAACTCCCTCATAATCGAAAGTAAGTATTCTATTTCCGTCTTCTTTTATCTCTTTAAGTTCAGCTACCAGCTCATTATTTTCACCGATAAATACCTTTTGACCTATTTTAAGTCTCTTAGCATTTCCAATAAGACACTCCCAGGTATTTATATCTTTTCTTTTCAGAAGAAATACCTCGAGAATAGCACCTGTATCTTTTCTCCCCATAAGTCTTGCAGGTATTACCCTAGTAGAATTCCTTACGAGGACATCTCCCTCTTTGAGAGAATCTATTACATTATAAAATCTTTTATGCTCTATATCCCCAGTTTTCTTATTTACCAGCATTAACCTAGAGTGGTCTCTTGGTTCTGCAGGAGTTTGTCCGATCAGTTCTTCTGGAAGATTATAGTCATAGTCAGACAATCTTGTTGACATAATTTTCTCCTTACTTCTTTTTTCCTATTACTATTCTTTCTATCTGATGGTAATCTTTGACAATTACTATATTTTCAAATTCATTGTCCTCCATCATATCTTTTACTTTTTGAGCCTGATTATACCCAACTTCAAAGGCCAAAACTCCACCGTTTTTGAGATAATCCGAAGCTTTTTTCGTTATAAGTTTATAAAAATACAACCCCTCATCCTCTGCTGTGAGTGCTAATTTAGGTTCATATTTTTTTACCTCGTGCATGAGAATCTTGTACTCTTTTTCTGGAATATAAGGAGGATTAGATACTATCATGTCAAATGCCTTGTAGCTGACATTTTGAAAAACATCAGATTTGATAAATTTTACATTTTTAGCATTATTTAGTTCTTTATTCTGGTTTGCTACTTCTAAGGCATCATCACTTATATCCACTCCAAGAACTTTTGATGCTGGGATCTTTTTTCCAAGAGTTACGGATATTGCTCCGCTTCCAACACCTATATCCAAAATAAATGGTATTTTTACATCTGACATCAAAACAATGCACTGCTCTACAAGAAGTTCTGTTTCAGGTCGAGGTATAAGAACTCGCTCATCCACCTTAAATTTATAACCAAAAAATTCTTCTTCACCCAAAATATACTGAAGAGGTTTTTTGTCTCTTGCTCTTTTTATTATCATCTCTTTTATTAGCTTTTTTTCTTCTTCACTTATCTTTCTTGTAAAATCAAGAGTCAGAGTCAGTCTATTGGTTTTCAAAACGTGAGAAAATATATATTCTGCCTCAAGTTTGGGATTTTCTATGCCATTTTTCTCTATATACTCTACAGATTGTTTGAGAAGTTGCAGGTTTTCTTTTTTATGATTTTCTTTCTCAACCATTATCTCCTCAGGATTCTTGTTTTCCAATTTTTCAAGGACTTTTTCAAAATCCATCCTGTTCCTTGCCATCTCTTTCAAAAAATTTTTAACCTGAATTTTTTCATCTTCACTTAGATTCCTGTCAAAATATGCATAAAGGCTTATTCTGTCAAGCTTCAACACATAGGAAACCACTTTTTCCGCCTGAAGCCGGGGTTTGGAAAAGGAGTATTTTTTCAAATACTCCTCACTAAATTTAAGTATATTAATTAACTTTTCCATTATCCTGCTAGATTTGTAAGCATATCAGCTTGGTCAAATGTGATAAGGGCATCTATCATCTCCGTCAAATCCCCATCTAAAAAAGCATCTAGCTTATGAAGTGTCAATTTTATTCTGTGGTCTGTGATTCTTCCCTGAGGATAGTTATAAGTTCTAATTTTTTCAGATCTGGCACCTGTTCCTACCTGCAGTTTTCTAGTACTTTCTACTTCTGACCTCTGCTTTTCGATCTCCATTTCAAAGAGCTTTGTTGCAAGTACTTTCATGGCCTTTTCTCTATTTTTCAACTGAGATCTTTCATCTTGACATTCTACTATAACTCCAGTAGGAAGATGGGTTATTCTAACTGCAGAGTCAGTGGTATTTACATGCTGACCTCCTGCTCCCGATGATCTAAAGGTATCTATTTTCAGTTCTGATGGTTTTATCTCTACCTGTTCTACATCATCCACTTCAGGTAAAACAGCTACAGTTGCAGTAGATGTGTGTATTCTTCCAGAGGACTCAGTTTCAGGGACTCTCTGTACCCTGTGCACTCCAGACTCAAATTTGAGCTTAGAATATGCTCCCTGGCCTTGGATAGAAAAAACTATCTCTTTTAGTCCACCAACACCTACTTCACTCTTACTCATTACCTCTGTCTTCCATTTGTTCCTCTCTGCATATCTGCAGTACATTCTATAAAGATTTCCCGCAAATAAAGCTGCCTCATCTCCACCTGTTCCGCCTCTGATCTCTATGATAACATTTCTATCATCATTAGGATCTTTAGAAGAAGAAGTATTCTAAGCTCTTGTTCTAATTCTGGCAAAATCTCCTCTATATCTCTCATCTCTTCAAGAAGCATCTCTTTCATCTCGTGGTCTTTTTCCACTTTGAGACTCTCTTTGGTAAATTCCAAGTCCTCTGAATACCTTTTATACTCTTTGTATTTCTCTACAACTGGTGTAATTTCATTAAGTGCTTTGTTGTATTCTATAAGTTTTTTGGGATCTTTTATAATCTCACTGCTGCCTAATAATGCTGTAAGTTCCTCATGTTTTTTTACTACTTCCTCAAGCTTTCCAAACATGCTTTCTCATTCCTTTCGTCTCTTTTACTCTAACTTAGAAAGTATATCACACTATGAAATAAAAATCAATTTTGCACTTTAATGACTGATTTTTTCTCTATAAAATAAAAAACAGGGAAAAAAATCCCCTATTTTTTATTTTATTTGGTTTTTTTCTTATTTTCTTCGATTCTTTTTACTGCAATAGCTCTGGCATTATTGTATTCCTCTTGGTTTATATATTTTCTTACCTCTATTTGACTTTTAAGTTTATTTTTTAATATCTCAGCTTCTATTTTACCTACCTCATCAAAAATAAGGCTTATCCTTTCCCAGTTCCTCTCTGGACTCTCCAAAAGATATTTATTTATTTCAAGCTCACGCTGCCTTCTGTCCAACAAAAGAAGTTTATGCTTTGTACTGGCATTTGCTATTATTTCTTTGGCTTTTATTATATCCTCTTCAGGTACTCCAACACTTCGAAAATCTTCTTCATAAATTATTCCTATATTCTCCACATTAGAAGCTCCAAAAGATACTAAACATACAAGTAAACCAAGCAGTAATATTATTTTCTTTCTCATCTATTCCCTCCGTTAGATCCCAAGATCACTCACAAAAAGCTCCTCTGGGTTCATTTCTACATCTCTTTCCTTAAATAGATTATTTTCATAAAAATTTTCCCACGCAAGAACCTCTTTTTCATTTGATTTATTAAAATCAAAATGTTGTTCTAGAGCTACACTGTTTTTTAAAATATCATTTCCATTTACCTTATTAAACGCACTTTGGTATACTGTGTCAGTAAAAATACCCATCACAAAAAGCGAAGCTCCCATTACGATTAGTTTCCTGTTTTTTTTTTTCTCATCCTCAAGAAGAGATTTATAAACATTGAGCTTAACCCGGTCTTTTGGTGTCATTATCCTGTACCTCCCATATCTTTTATACCCTTGTAATAGATTGATTTTACAGTAGAAAGATTCATATCTTTTAGCTTAGATATTTCACGAAACTTGTATCCGTAAATATCCTTCAATAAAACTATTTCACGTTCTCTAGAGTTTATTTTTTTTAGTTTTTCTTCTAGTATCATAGTTGTGTGAACATTGGTATCATCCTCTATCTCAAGGATTTCTTCATTCAGTTCAAAGGTAGTTTTATTTTTTCTAAAAAAATCATAGGTCTTATTTATCGCTATCCTATAGATCCAAGTATAAATATTACTCTCTTTTCTAAATTTCTTAAGGTTCTTATATACACTTACAAAAACTTCTTGAGCTATATCTTCAGCATCTTCCGGATTTTTAACCATCCCTAGGATTTTGTTGTAAACTCGTTCAAAGTATGTATCAAAAATTTTGTCAAAATCCATCTTAATTCCCTCTCTTGTTTTCCTTGCCAATTTTGACGATAAAATAAGAAAAAAAGTCTAGTTTTTTTCTTCAATAAAAGAAAATTTTATCTCTTTTCTAGAATTTGCCGGGACCCTTAGGGTAAATACAACACTCTTTTCTATCATTTCGTAGATCTCTTCACTTCTAAGTTCATTCCATTTTTCAGGGAGTTTGTCATAGAAAATCTTTAATATTATATCTTCCTTTTTATAATTTTTTACAGAATAACTGACTTTTCTTTGCTTTAATCTCGTACCTAGATTCTTGTCCACCTCTGATGAATCTATCTTTATATCTTGATCCAAAAGACCCTTTATCTGAAGTTCTCCATTTTTATTAGCTCCTGTAAATTCTCCCCTATACCCTTTTTCGTCAAAAACTTTAACCTTGTCAGAAAAAGCTATGTTAAGCCCTTCCACTCCAAGGCTGAGTTCTGGATTTTTTTTCTCTCTGCTTTCTAAATATCTATAATTTTTTGAAATACCGGCCTTTTTATAAAATATATTTTTATTTACACCTGTAAAAGTCCTTAAATCAAATTTATCCAAAGGGTTACTTCCCCCAGGAAGAGTGACCGAAACATTTTCAAATTTTCTGTCTGAATCATTCTTTATGAAAATATTTTTTTTCACGCTATTCTTATCAAGGTAGATGTAATATTCTTCAGACCATGTGAGCCCTTCTAAACTATAATTTATTTTTGCAACTGAAATTTCTTTATTTCCGAGAAGAATCAGAGAGGTGCCTTTTTGCTTTACAAGGGGTTTAATCCTAATCTCTTCAGCAGGATTTATTATCAACTCTCCGCTCTCTATATTTTCTATGGTCAGTGGGTCATCAGAAACAAGCCTATACTTTTCTCCCTTATAAAAAACATCTTCATTCTGTGATAAGTAAGAACCCTTTCTAGAGTCTCCATGCAAAATAAATTCCCCTATATCTTCACTTTCCACTATAAGTGAATCCCTGTCTACAGACCTTGAGAAATTAGTTATTACTATCTCTTTCTCGGCCTTTGGGATTATAAAGTTCTCTCTAACCCTAATTTCCCCTTTTGGCTGAAGCAAAAATTCACCATTGATTCCCTTTGTAAAATCTATTTCGGAGCAATATACTGATGCTGCTACAAGTAAATAAACCATTATCTTTTTCATTATCCCTCCAAAATCAATTGCTGCTTGATCCTTGAATAAAAACTTCTATATTTTTTTCATCTAGGGTCATCTCTGTATCTTCATAGATTGCTATTAATTCTTTTTCCTCATCATCAAGATATCTCTTGTCACGATTTTTATTGTCTTTTTCCTTATTATAATTCACTGTCATATTAAAAGAAACCCTCGGTGCATATTCATAAGTTAAAATATAATCACCAGGCTCTACATAGTAGCTCTTACCAGATTCCACCGGAACTCCCTGAAGTTTTACATCTTTTAAAGTACTTCCATAGTTAACTCTGAATAAATTATAGTCTTCCCTATAAGAATCAACTACTCTAAAATCATCTATAATTTTTATCTTCGAACAGCCTGTAAAAACGAGAAGTATTACAAATAAAAGTTTAAATATCTTCTTCATCTTTAAAATCCTCCATTATCATTTTTTTCAGCTCATCTAATATCTCTCTTTCCTTAACCTGTTTAACTACTTCACCTTTTTTAAATAGAACCCCTATACCCTTGCCTCCAGCCACGCCGTAGTCAGCTTCCCTGGCTTCTCCAGGTCCGTTTACCACACAGCCCATTACGGCTATCTTAACTTTTTTTTCAAAGGTGCTGAACTCTTGTTCCACTTTTTTCGCTAGATCTATAAGGTCTATCTCGGTCCTTCCGCAGGTGGGACATGATATTATCTCGGTTCCTTCTTCTCTCAGCCCAAGTACCTTAAGTATCTCCTTGGCAACCTTGATCTCTTCCACAGGGTTTTCTGTCAGCGATACCCTTATGGTATCCCCTATATCATCTACAAGAAGTCCCCCTATACCTATTGACGATTTTACAGTCCCCTGAAATGCAGTCCCTGCCTCTGTTACTCCTAGATGAAGGGGATAGTCCACTAACCCCCTCATCATTCTGTAGGCTGCGACCATCATCTTTACGTTGCTAGATTTAAGTGATATTATTATATCCTCAAATCCAAATTTTTCAAGAAGCCTTACATGGTAAAGACCGCTTTCAACCATTGCCTCTGGAGTAGGCCTTCCGTATTTTTCAAGTATACTCCTTTCCAGTGAACCTGCATTTACACCTATTCTTATAGGTATGTTGTATTCTTTAGCTTTTTCAACCACGAGAGCCACCTTATCATCGCTCCCTATATTTCCAGGGTTTATCCTGAGCTTGTCTACACCATTTTCCATAGCTGATATAGCAAGCCTGTAATCAAAATGAATATCTGCTGCTAGAGGTATACTTATCTGTTTTTTTATCTCTCTTATTGCTTCGGCTGCCTCTATGTCATTTACTGTTACTCTTACAAGTTGGCACCCTGCATCTTCAAGTTCTTTTATCTGTCTCACAGTGGCTTTTATGTCTGAAGTTTTAGTATTGGTCATAGACTGGATTATAACCTCGCTGTCTCCGCCAATATATATGTTTCCCACCTTTATCTTTCTAGAACCTGTCATTTTATTTTCACTCCATCCTTGTCTGTCTTCGCTAGTTAAATTATACAAAATTTATTCCTCAATTTCAATGGACTCCACCACATATCTTCCCCTATATATTTTCACCACAATATAGGATCTATCACCTTCAGCTATTTTCTTTTCCGTTTCTTTTGCCTTGCCTTCCTCCATGTAGAATCTTTTAAAGGGATTTTCAAAATAGGTTTTATTATTATAAGTATTTTTTATTTCCCCCTTTATATACTCCATATTTTCAGGTTTTTTATTTGAAAATTCAGTTATCCTGCTCCAATCTCCATCTTTTTTAACTATGAGGTAGCCATTTTTATTCTCCACTTTTTCATAATCACCTACAAGCTCGCTGTGATCTAGATTGATACTTAGATAATTTCCCCTTATATAGTCATAGGGATCCCTTGGAGCAACCTGAAATTTATGGGTACTTCCATTTTTAATTATAATCTCTCTATTTACAACCATAAGTAAAAATACTCCCAGCTGAAAAAAGACCATAACTGCAAAAATAATTTTATTTCTCAATGGAACCACCTCTTTTTCTGCTCATGTACAGGTTACCGGCTATAAGTGCACCTCCGAGAACAATAAAAACAATTCCCCTTGTCAGAGTGGATATTTTATAATCTAAAAACCGTGTTGCAATAAGCCCCCCTACTATCAGGCTGCCGCTATTAAATATTCTTACATCTCCTCTTTTGAAACCCTCAAATATAAAACTACCTCCTATGATCAGAAAATATATGTTGTACACTATAAAGCTCCAACTGAAAAATAAGGGTAGTATAATAAGCAGTATGTTCCACAGAATAATGTTTTTGAAGTCTGCTTTTCTTAGAAGAAGTAATACTAAAACTATAATATAAAATACAGCAGAAAGCCAAAACACCTTGTCATAAACCAGTTCCTGGTTAAATATATAGTCCTTTTTAAAGGTTAGAAAATAAGCCATTATTATAGTTAGCTGTTCTCCAATTTTTTTTAAGCCCAGTGGAAGGGTGTAAGCCCCTGCAAAAAGTGCACTGTATACAAGTAGTCCCGCCTTGGAGTTATCTGAAAATTTTCCATACCATACCATAATACCTATCAAAAACAAAACTTTTGAAGTTGTCTCAACTAGTGCACCCATTCCACCTTTTTTTCTAGAAAACAAAAAGATGGGCACACCCAGTAGCATATAAATCAATATATACCCATCAGAACTCTGATACATGTATAAAACAAAAGCGTAAATCAGTGAATTTATTCCTCCTCGTGTAAAGTAAAGCACCGGAATACTCAGGGTACCCCAGGCTAGGTAAAATCCCCGATCCTCTCCTGAAACATTATACATCTGAGATATCATAGCTATAGATAAACCCACCATCAGGGTGAGAAAAACTCCTGCCCCTGATACAAACTCTCTTTTTTTCTCCAGGGAAAAATAAAAAAAGAGCTGCCCCGTTAGTACAGATGATACAAGAATCCCGGTCTTAATTCCCCTACCTATTTTAGACCAGTTATATGCAAATAAAAGAATAATACCCAAGCCTATTAATAAGCATCCCGCAGTTATAAAAAAATTAAAAAAAGTTTTCCTGTTGTCCCCTTGGCTTGCATAAAACTCCTCTATACCTTTGTAAATTTCATCTGTGATCACCCCTAGTCCTCGAAGTCTCTCTAGCTCTTTTAAGACGATCTTCCCCCTCATAAATCCCTCCCGCTCCCATAATTTTCATAAACAAAAATGATTTTAAATAAGAAAATCATATAAAATTATTCCGAGATATAGGATTCTTCCTTTAAAAAAAGTCCTGCACATGGCAGGACTATTTTACAAGATATTTCATAGGGTTGTATGGTACCCCGTTTTTTCTTATTTCAAAGTGAAGATGAGGACCTGTTACTCTTCCCGTCATCCCTGTTTTACCTATAACCTGACCCTGTTTTACATACTGCCCAAGCTTTACGTTTATATTATTAAGATGTGCCGCTCTTGTTTCGTATCCTCCGGCATGTTTTATGATTATTATCTTACCATAACCACTCATCCATCCTGCATAAGTTACTTTACCGTCTTTTGCAGCATGAAGAGGTACATACTTTGCTCTCAGATCTACACCCTTATGATATATATATCTCTTTAAAACAGGATGAAATCTTCTTCCAAATGGGCTGGTTATTCCTTTCCATTTTACAGGCATGCTAAAATTAACAGTTCTTTTTTTAGCCGCCGCCACCACCTGTTTAAGATCTGGGTTTGGGATATAAAGACTTTGTCCTACTTTAAGGGCGCTGTTATTGAGTTTATTATAATTCATTATATCGTCAATTTTTACATTGTACTTTTTGGATATTTTGTAAAGGGAATCTCCTTTTTTAACCTTATAGAATATTCCGTTTCCAGAAATTATATTTAACTTGTCTCCTATTTTTAAAACACTTCCCACTTGAGGATTGTTTGCTCTCAAAACTGCCAGTTCCTGATTGAACTTTTTGGCTATCTTGTAAAGGGAGTCCCCCGATTTTACCCGGTAAATTTCAAAAGTAGGGACGGAAAAGCTTTTTTCTGCAGGCTCTTTTGGATCCTCAGCCTTTTCAACATTTAAAGTATACTCTTTTTCTATTGTTATAAAGTTGCTGTCTAAAACTTCAAAACCACCGTTGGCAGCATCTGTAGCTTCATAATAATCTGTAAACTTTTTTACATCTATGACCTCTCTCTTAACAACTCTGGACACCTGTACAGAAAGTATCAGCACGATGACCACAAGAGCTGTCAAAAGGTTAGTAAATCTTCTATTCACTTTTTATTTATCCCCCTTCTGATAAGCTTTTAAAAGATCATCATTGCTTTCTGTGGACTCTATTGTATCTATAAGTTTTTTCGCAGCAGTGGCTCTGTCGTATTCTGAAAGGTATCTTCTTATCCCCCATATAAGGTCGAGCTTCTTTTCTTTTATCAAAAGTTCCTCTTTTCTTGTTCCTGATTTTTGGATGTCTATAGCAGGATAGATTCTCAGCTGAGATAGGTTTCTGTCTAGGTGGATCTCCATGTTTCCAGTCCCCTTGAATTCTTCATAAATAACATCATCCATCTTGCTTCCAGTGTCTACCAAGGCTGTAGCCACTATGGTGAGGCTCCCACCTTCTCTTATATTTCTTGCAGAACCAAAAAACTTCTTTGGATAATACAGTGCCGTAGGATCTATTCCTCCGGATATCAATTTACCACTAGAAGGAATCACTATGTTATAAGCCCTTGCCAGTCTTGTGAGGGAGTCCATGAGTATAATTATATCCTCTCCATCTTCAAGCTTTCTTTTGGCCTTTTCCAAAACCATTTCAGTTACCTTGATGTGATTTTTAGGGTCTTCGTCAAATGTAGAGGAGAAAACCTCGGCTCCCTTTACTGTCTCCCTTATATCTGTAACCTCTTCGGGCCTTTCATCGATAAGGAGTATCCACACTTCGGCATTTTTGTTGTTTTCGATAATGGAGTTGGCAATACTACTTATGAGCATAGTCTTACCGGCTTTTGGAGGTGCTACTATAAGACCTCTCTGACCCTTACCTATAGGGGCAATAAGGTCTATTATCCTTCCAGACAGATTTTTTCTATTTGTCTCAAGAATAAGCTGCTCAGTGGGGTAGGCAGGTATAAGTTCGTCAAAAGGAACTCTAGATTCTGCCTTTTGTATATCTCCACCATTTACCAAAAGAACTTTTCTGAGGGCATAATTTTTTTCATCTCCCACAGGCTCCCTTACTTCACCTAAAACAAGATCACCGGTTCTTAGCTTGAACCTCCTGACCTGGGAAGCAGAGACATAGATATCTTTTTCAACATTTGTGTCTCTGAGAAATCCATATCCGTCTCCTAGAACATCTAGCGTTCCCCACGCTATGGTATGCCCCTTAAGGTTTTCATAATATTCTTCTACTATATCCACAAGCTCTTTTTTCTTATATCTGTTCCAGCTCTCTATCCCTAGCTGTCTTGCGATCTCTCTAAGCTCTGTTAATAAAAAGTTATTTAAATTATCCATAATAAACATACCACCCATCAATATCTTTTTAAATAAAGTATATACATCGCCAAAATATAAACTGCACCGATAATCCAAGAATCTATTTTAATTTTCTTTTTCCTAAAAAGAATTCCAATCATAAATACCAGCAATACTACAAGAGAAAAAATCGCCGAGATGATATGAAACTCTGTGAGGCTCTCAAAAATACTGCCTTTCCTGTAGAGAAGATCCGCTACAAAAACTATCGTAATGTTAAAGATATTACTTCCCAGTACATTACCAGCAGCCATGTTGAACGACCCCATTTTTATAGCCTGTAGGGAAACCGTCAGCTCAGGAAGGGAGGTTGCCAGGGCCAAAAGTATAACCCCCACAAAACTCTCACCGAGATTGATTCCAAAGATAGGCGTAATGGCTATCCTATCAGCTACATAGGTCAGGGCAACCCCTGTAGTTATTACTGTGAGGCTGCTTCCCACAAAACCTTTTTTTGCCTGCTTCATATTCATAACAATAGCATCCTCAGGGTTTATCTCCTCTGGGTCATTAAAATCATAATTGTGTTCAAATTCATATATGAGCTTGATAGCAACAAAATACAGTAAAAATAAAATTATTGATATCAAGCTGATTTTGAATACAGTTATCTTGCCAAAAACAAAACCTAAGAGGAAAATAATCGTCAGAAAAATGGAAAAAAATGCACTCAAATAATTCTTCATACTCACTGAAGAGGAAAAAGAATTTTTTATAAAGAAAACATCCAGAATAAATATTATAAAAATATTAAAAAGGTTGCTTCCGAAAATATTTGAAATTGCCATGTCCGGATTCCCCATAAGTGTTGAACTTGTACTGGTAATGAGCTCTGGAAGTGATGTTATAGATGCTAACATTATTATTCCTACCCAGCTTTTTTCAAGGCCCATTTCCTCCCCTAGTTTGTCTCCACAAATACTTAGCCTTTTTCCTGCTATTATTATTATATATGCCAAAACAAAAAATACAAAGATATTAATCATTTTATATCAAAGCCTCCCATGTTATTCTACTATATCTCCATAAAGAGTCCAAGTATTTGCGTCTGTTATTTTTAAGTTTATAAACTCCCCCTCCAGTGTGGGGTCTCCTTTAAACAGAACAACTTTATTTGTAGATGTCCTCGCACACATCACATCGGCGTTCTTTCTGCTCGGTCCTTCTGCCAATACTCTCTGGACAGTGCCTATATAGCTCACACTCTGCTCTTTAGATAGTGCATTCTGAACCTCTATAAGTCTGTGAAGCCTCTCTTTTTTTGTCTCCTGGTCAATCTGACCCCCCATTTCAGCGGCTTTTGTCCCTTTCCTAGGTGAGTACATAAACATATAGGCATTTTCAAACTTGACTCTTTTTGCAACATCTATTGTATCTAGGAAGTCCTCCTCTGTTTCTCCAGGAAATCCAACTATGACATCTGTGGTTATGGAGCTTCCAGGTATGGATCTTTTTATCTTTTCTGCAAGGGCTATATACTCTTCCTTTTTGTACCCTCTGTTCATAAGTCCTAGCACTCTAGAGGAACCAGCCTGGATAGGAAGGTGCATTGATCTTGCTATTTTCTCATTTTTAGCTATGACATCTATAAGCTCATCTGTGAAATCTCTGGGGTGGGGAGACATGAATCTAACTATGAAATCTCCATCTATTTTACATATCTCCTCTAAAAGTTTTGCAAAGTTATCTCCATTTTTAAAATCTTTTCCATAGGAGTTTACATTTTGACCCAGAAGTATTATCTCCTTAAAACCTTTTTCTACAAAATCTTTTATTTCACCTAAGAGCTGGCTCATTGGAACCGATCTTTCTCTTCCTCTAACATATGGGACGATGCAATATGTACAAAAATTATTGCATCCGTAAGTTATTGTGGAATAAGCTGTTTTTTTAGAATCAAAATCTGCATCCAGTCTCGGAGGAAGCTCATCTTCATCTCCTACATAGATGACATATTTAAAATCACCCGACTCTATTTTTTCAATGGCCTGTGGTATCTTCCCTATGTTCTGGTTACCCATAACTATGTCTATTGACTTGACTTTTTTTGCAAGTTCCTCTCCCTGTTCCTGGGCAAAGCAGCCTGTCACACCTATAATCATCCCTCTTTTTTCTTTTATATGCTTTAGTTCTCCTAATTTTCCATATATCTGGGTGGCGGCTCCCTCTCTCACTGTACATGTATTCAGGAATACAGCATCTGATTCGTTTACATCCTCTGTGATCTCATATCCCATATCCTGTAATATTTTTTTTATTTTTGCACTTTCATTTACATTCATTTGACAACCATATGTTATAATTGCTGCTTTTTTCTTCATCTATCCTCCCAAACTCTTAAAAAAATCTTTTTTTTAAATACCAAATATTATAACATAATCAAATTCTTTTATCAATGTGACAATTTATCTTGCAGCTAAGGAATTATAGGGTTTAAGATCATATATTGGGAGTCTTGATTGTTTATCTTTTGGAAGTTTTAGGAGAGCAAGCCCCAATTTTTTCTTTCTAGAACTACAAAATATTTCAAGGAAATTTAAAAAAATTAGGAAAGTTCTTTTATCTGTTTAAAAGGTGGTGCGGCATGAGTTTTAACGACAAACTAAGGAAATTTATACTCTTAGCATATCTTATAAAATGGATTTTTTTTACATCCATAATAGGAATTTTTTCAGGAACCGCATCGGCTTTTTTCCTAATATCCCTTGATTTGGCAACAAAATTCAGAACGTCAAATCCATCTATTATACTCCTGCTTCCCCTAGGTGGTTTTGTGGTGGGACTGATCTATCACAGATTTGGAAAGGAGGTAGAGGGCGGAAACAACCTCATACTTTCCCAGATACACAATCCAGACAAACTTCTGAAATTACGTATGGCTCCCCTTGTCCTATTAGGCACCATAGTGACCCATCTCTTGGGAGGTTCTGCAGGAAGGGAGGGCAGTGCCATACAGATGGGGGCATCTATCTCTGATCAGATTACACATATATTCTCCATGAGCAAAAGGAACAGGAAGATAGTTCTCATAGCAGGTATGGCGGCAGGTTTTGGTTCGGTCTTCGGCACCCCTCTGGCAGGAGCACTGTTCGGATTGGAAGTTTTTGTCATCGGCAAGATGAGCTATGAAGCCATTCTTCCATCTTTTCTGGCATCCATCATAGCAGATGAAGTTACCCAGAACTGGTGGGGGGTGCACCACTCTGTGTACAGAGTTCCACTGATACCAGAAGCCACGATAAAAAGCATTATCTGGATTAGCCTTGCCGGTATTTTATTTGGTCTGGCAGGAAGAGCGTTTTCCCTTTTAACGAGCCGGTGGAAGGAGTTTCTAAAGGATAAAATAAAATTTCCTCCTCTCCGTGCAGGTATAGGGGGTTTGATAATAGTGACTTTGACTTATATTCTTGGATCATACAGGTACAACGGACTGGGTCTTGATACAATTTCTGAATCTTTTATTGTCCGCCTGCCATTTTATGTCTTTGCTTTTAAAATATTATTTACCGCAATAACTCTTGGGTCAGGATTCAAAGGAGGAGAAGTGACCTGTCTCTTTTTCATAGGTTCTGCCCTGGGAAACTCCCTTTCTGCACTAGTCCCTCTCCCTATGGCTCTCATGGCTGGGATGGGATTTGTAGCGGTATTTGCAGCAGCTTCAAACACACCTATAGCCTGCACCATAATGGCCATAGAGTTGTTCGGAGGGGAAACTGGCATCTTTGCAGGAATAGCTTGTATAGTGGCCTATCTTTTTTCGGGACACGCCAGTATCTACTCATCCCAGATTATTGGGGTGAGCAAGCACGAGGATTTCCATTTACACCAGGGAAGGTCTATAGGGGATATCTCAAAGGATCAAAAAAAGTTTGATTCATGAATGCAAATAAAAAAGACCTTCACAGGTCTTTTTTATTGCAGAAAAACATCGTAGTCTGGTTTATCTTTAAGCTCTTTTTTCTTGACTTTAAACTGTTTATCTTTGGATTTTGACTTTTTTCCTTTTCCCAACAATTTTTTGAGTTTCCCCCTACTTTTCTCAAGCATCTCTTTAAACTCATCTTTTGTAACAGACATAGACATCACCTCAAAATTAAAAAAATTGAAAGACAATATACCATATTAAGAAGATTATTTAAATATTTCTCCGGCTTCTAGGTACCACAGCAAAAGATCAAAGTTATCCATTGGAATACTGGTTTTACTACAGTATTTCCTCATTTTCTCCTCTATCTCCTTGTATTTTTTACCAGTTATTGTTTTAGGAATCTCATCTATCACTCCCAGTCTTACAAGATTTCTCAAAATATGCCTGTCTAGAATAGCTATATCATCTCCGAAACCGACATTTCTCAAGAAATGACTTGCCTCCTTGTAGGCTATTCCTCTCACATGCTTTACAAGCCACTCTCTCATTTCAAAAACATCGCCTATTTTTGAAATAAAGTCCTTTGTTATTATATCCCCGTCTTTGTTTTTCATCTGTTCTCTCAATAAAACCAAATTCTTAGCCTTGTTGTTTTTAAATCTAACAACATTGAGATATTCTACAATATCCTCTTCCTCTCCCGTGAACAAAAGACGGCTGTCTCTCAGTGCACTTATTGCCTTCCATGCATTTCTAGCCTTAGACTGAGGTGTCAACACACAGAAAGAAAGTTCTATGTGAATATCTTCATTATTTCCAGAAAACCAGATCTCTTTAAATTCTTCCAGTCTTTTCTCTATATCTCCTTTTATATCAGTATAAACTCCGTATATTTTATCAAAATATTCTTTTTCCATAATTCCCCCTATACCATCTATATTACTCTAATAACCTCCTTCTTCAAAAAATATTTAAAGAAAGTTGTCTATAATTTTATTTTTACAAATTAATTGCCATTTTAAATGCCATCACGAGAGACATAACTACAAAAATAGGTTTTATAAATTTGGCTCCGTTCTTTATGGCCATCTTAGATCCCATCTTAGAACCTACAATTATAAAAACTGCCGAAATGGCACCATATTTTATATTTACCTGTCCGTTGAATATAAATGTTAAAAGAGCTGCAAACCCAGTTGTAAAGTTTAAAACTTTTGTGTTTGCAGTGGCGACAGTAAAATCAAATTTAAATATTTTTACAAGTCCGAACATAAAAAATGTCCCTGTACCCGGTCCGAAAAATCCGTCGTAAAACCCTAGGGCCGATGTGAGTAATTTTCCGAGAAGACTGTTTTTACCGTCTATTCCAGTATATTCATTTGCCATCCCTACTTTTTTTGATATCACTGTGTATATTGCAACTGCGAAAATCATAAATGGAATCAGTATTTCAAGGATCTTGGGTGAGATGTACTGCACGGTCACCACTCCTAAAACAGCTCCCATAAATGCAAAAGGAATAAGCATTTTAAGTAGTTGTTTATTTAACTTATTGCTTTTAAAAAACTCATAACTGCTTGTAAAGCTACCTAAAGCAGCGGCCATTTTATTCGTTCCCAAAGCCATGTGAGGTGGCATTCCTGTCATTAAAAGTGCAGGGACACTTATGAGTCCTCCCCCTCCAGCGATAGAATCTATAAATCCCGCTGCAAACATTCCGATTCCCAGAATAACTATTTCCATTTTTTGCCCCTTTTAAAAGTTATTTTCCCCTATTCTATATTCTGGGTTATTTTTTTTCAATATATTTCTCTTTTATTTCGGAAATCAACCTTTCTAGGAAGATATTCTTTGATCTAAAAGTTAAAAAAAAAGCGGAATTATTCCGCTCTTTACAGTTCAAATCCACAGGGAAGGAGATCCTCTATAGAGAGAATTTTATACTCTTTTTTTAGATTTGCCAGTATGACTGCCGTGTCCTCATAGGCAAACTCTTTTATAACCTGTCTGCAGGCCCCGCAAGGGCTCACAGGTCTAGCTGTGTCTGCCACTATGCATATTACAGCGATATTCTTCATACCATTTGTCACGGCTGAAAATATTGCCGTCCTTTCTCCGCAGTTGCTGAGACCATAGGAAGCATTTTCCACATTTGCTCCCCTATAATGATTACCCTTTTCATCGATAACCACTGCCCCCACCTTGAATCCAGAATATTTTACATAGGCGTTTTCCCTGGCCTCTATAGCTTCATCTATCAGTTCTAATATCTCTTTTTCATTCATAAGCATCGCATCCACCTCCAAAAGAGTAACCTCTGTAACCTACAGATATCTCATAATATAATACTATTTTTCTAGCGTACCGAGAGCTATTTCCATCATCTCGTTAAATGTGCTTTGTCTCTCTTCTGAGGTAGTCTCTTTCCCCTGTCACAAGAGAGTCAGATATTGTGAGGATGGTGAGGGCATTTACACCGTATTTTGCCGCAATAGTATAGAGGCCTGCAGTCTCCATCTCCACACAAAGGACTCCAAAGGCAGCCCATTTTTTATAGTCTTCAAAGTTATCCTGATAAAATTCATCGGAAGTCATTACATTCCCAGCCTTTATTTTTATCCCTTTTTCCTTTGCAGTATCTACAGCCTTCATGAAAAGTTCAAAAGAGGCCGTCGGAGCAAAGTCGGCCCCACTGAACCTAAGCTTGTTTACACCAGAATTAGTAGATGAAGACATGGCTATAACTATGTCTCTCACCTTTACATCCTCTTGGTAAGATCCTGCCGACCCAACTCTTATTAGATTTTTTACTCCGTACTCTTTGATAAGTTCATTCACATATATCGAGATAGAAGGAACCCCCATTCCAGTTCCTTGGACTGATACTCTTTTCCCTTTATAAGTTCCTGTATATCCATACATTCCCCTTACAGTATTATGACATACCGGATTTTCTAAAAAGGTCTCTGCAATCCATTTTGCCCTAAGGGGATCTCCAGGCAGAAGGACTGTCTCTGCTATCTCCGCTTTTTTTGCAGCTATATGTACGCTCATTTCACACCTCCAAATCTAATTTAAATTCATTTAAATTAAGTTTCTTATTATTGTCTATATACAGTTCAGATCAATAAAGGTCTTTTGCAAAACTTCCCTCTGCACTGTTTCCAAGAAGAAGCTCCTCTAATGTCGCCGCTATGTCACCAAAGGTTCTCCTTATCCCTAGGTCTACTCCGCCCTTCACCTCTTTGCCATAGACTAAAATAGGAATATATTCTCTGGTGTGGTCTGTTCCTTGGTAAGTCGGGTCACATCCGTGATCTGCAGTCACTATAAGTATTTCATCATCTTTCATATTTTCCATTATCTCAGGAAGATATCTGTCAAACTGTTCTATGGCCTCTTTATATCCCTGTGGGTCTCTTCTATGCCCAAATTTCATATCAAAATCCACTAGATTGGTAAATATAAGACCTTTGCTGTCTTCCTTTAGAGCAGTTATTGTTTTTAGTATCCCGTCTTTATCATTGTGATTAGTTCCTCTTGTATCTGTTATACCTTCTCCTGCAAATATATCGCTTATCTTTCCTATGGCCACTACATCTTTTCCAGCAGATTTAAGTTTATCCAAAAGTGTCGCCCTTGGAGGTTTTACAGAATAATCATGTCTGTTTGAAGTTCTTTCAAATTCACCCCTAGCCCTTCCCACATAGGGTCTGGCTATAACCCTTGCTACAGGTGATTTTTCCATACATATTTCAAGTGCTGTTTCACAGGCCCTATACAATTTCTCTAAAGGTATAATCTCTTCATTGGCTGCTATCTGCAGTACCGGGTCGGCAGATGTATAGACTATCCAAGCCCCTGTTTTAAGCTGCTCTTCCCCGTATTCATCTATTACGGCAGTTCCGGAATATGGCTTGTTACATAGTATTTTCCTACCGGTTCTTTTTTCCAGTTCTTTTAAAACCTCTTCCGGAAATCCATCTGGATATGTAGGGAAAGGTTTATCACCTATCACACCTGCTATCTCCCAGTGTCCGGTAGTTGTATCTTTTCCCTTTGCCTTTTCGGCCGCTTTTCCGTAGGCCCCTATGGTGTTCTTTATCTTATCGGCTCCATTTATTTCAGTGAGATTTCCTATTCCCATTTTCTCCAGGTTGGGTATATTTAATCCTCCGCATTCTTTAGATATATTTCCAAAGGTATCCGCCCCTATATCTCCAAACTCTGCAGCATCAGGAAGATATCCTACACCTGCACTGTCTAGTACTATTATTGTGGCTCTCTCTATTTTTTTCATAGTTAAGCTCCTTTTTTCCTTATGAATTTAGTTAAGTTATTGAATTTATAAGAATTCGTTACTTTTCTCTTGAAAGAAAAGTAACCAAAAGTTCAAGAATTTTCAAATGTCTAGGAAGTAGATATTTCTTTTATCGCCTTTATGAGCTACAGTCCTCAGTTCCCTGCGGAACTTAGTCTGCAAGACGGCTGAGTGCAGGTTCTTTCCTGTATAAGCCCTGCGACTTGAAAATTCAAAAAATCTTCTCTATGAAACTCTTCTCCTGTCTCTGTGTCTTCTGTGACCAAAAGATTTTGTTATTATTCGTGTTAATTTCCCTATCTTTTATTAGTGTCCATTCGTGACAAAATCTTTTGACTCTGATATTCAGATAAATTCAGTAATTTATTAAAAAATAATAGATTAAAAAGTGGGACAAAGTCCCACTAAATAATACTTTTTTAATATTCCCCCTCTTTAGCTTTACCACTTGTTACAAGCATCACCCCTGAAGATGTTCCTAGTCTTGTTACTCCCATCTCTATGTATTTCATGGCAGTCTCTAGATCTCTTACCCCTCCAGAAGCTTTTATTTGGGCTTTGTCTCCTACCACTTCCTTCATAAGTGCTACATCTTCAAATGTTGCTCCCCCTGTACCAAATCCAGTTGAAGTTTTTACAAAATCTGCCTTGGCATTCAAGGAAAGCTGGCATGCAGTTCTCTTTTCCTTTTCAGTAAGATAACATGTCTCTATTATCACCTTTAAGACATTATCCCCTATAGCCTCTTTTATTGCTCTTATTTCATCCTCTACAAGTTTGGTTTCTCCTGATTTAAGAAGGCCTACATTTATTACCATATCTATTTCAGACGCCCCGTCCTCTATACACTTTTTTGCCTCAAATACCTTTGCCTCAGAGCTCATAGCGCCTAGAGGAAATCCTACTACGGCAGCTATTTTTACATCTGTTCCTTTTAGCTCATCTGCTGCAAGAGATACATAGCACCCGTTTACACATACAGAAAAGAATCCGTGCTCCCTTGCCTCTTGACAAAGTTTGACTATATCCTCTTTAACTGTTGTAGCCTTTAGTACTGTATGATCTATATACTTGTTGATTTCCATCTGTTATCCCCCTATAATTTCTAAAATTATTTCCTGTTTATCTATCTTTTTTTCAGAGATTACAACTGCTTGTGCAAGAGTCTCTAAAACTTCCTCTCTCAAATTTCCATTATGGAATATCTCTAGAATGGCATCACCTTTCTCTAGTTTATCCCCCACCTTAGAACACATTATTATTCCAACAGAGTGGTCTATTATATCATCTTTTGCTGCTCTTCCTGCTCCTAGCATCATAGCAGCCCTTCCTATGAGTTCTGCATTAAGGTGCTCTATATATCCATCCTTTGTTGCATAAAACACATCTTTTTCTCTTGCCTTTGGAAGAAGTGAGTAGTCATCACAGACATCGGGATTTCCCCCGCTTCCCCTTATGAATTTTCTCAGCATATCTAGGGCCTGGCCATTTTCAATGACCGCCTTTACTCGCTCTTTACCACTCTCTAGGTCAGCTGCATCCCCTTTCATCACAAGGGCCTGAGATGCTAAAGTGTAAATTAAGTCAGTAAAATCTTCCGGACCATTCCCCTTGAGAGTTTCTATGGCTTCTATAACCTCTAGGGAATTCCCCACCGCTTCACCTAAAGGCTGATCCATATTTGTGAGAAGACAGACTATGTTCCTATCAAAAGCCTTTCCAAGGTCATACATTGTCTTTGCCAGCTCTCTGGCTTCGTCTATATTCTTCATAAAGGCTCCTGAACCTACCTTCACATCCAATATTATGGCATCTGCATGTACAGCAAGCTTCTTCCCCATAATCGAACTGGCAATAAGAGGTATACTGGGTACAGTGGCTGTGACATCTCTCAGGGAATAAAGTTTCTTATCTAGGGGAACTATTTTATCTGAATATCCCATTATTCCAGTACCTGTTTCATTCACAAGTTTTATAAGCTCCTCTTTTGTCTGGGAAAATTTAAATCCCTCTATAGATTCAAATTTATCTATGGTTCCTCCTGTATGCCCCAGCCCCTTTCCTGAAAGCTTAGCAGTTCCCATTCCCAGTGCTCCAAATATAGGTGCCAGGGCTATTGTGGTCTTGTCACCGACTCCCCCTGTAGAGTGTTTGTCCACCAGAAATTTATGAGTTCCAGGAAAGTCTATGGTGTCCCCCGAATATATCATCTTTTCAGTGAAAAACTTAAGCTCTTCAGTTGTCATTCCGTTAAAGTAAACTGCCATCAAAAAAGAGGACATCTGATAATCAGGAATATTTCCCTCTAAGTATTCTCCTAGCAAAAAACCGATCTCTTCTTTTGTGAGAATCTCCTTATCCCTTTTCTTTTGTATTATATCAACTGCCCTCATAACTTACCCCCTTTAGATAGAAGCCTACAATTTATTATACAATTTTTTAAATTTTAACCTGTTTTTTATATATTTTGTCCCCAAAATATGATATAAAATTCTAATATAAAAAAATAGGACAGGTGGCATTTTATGATGAATAATTTAAGTAAACTTGAAAACTACATACAAAAATTTGGTCTTGAGGAAGTTTTTTCTCCCGAGATCAGGCGTTTCCTCAAAGTAAAAAAGTATGCCAAGGGAGAAATAATATTCAATGCCTATAAACCAGTGCTGTATATCTATTTTTTAGTAGAAGGACTTGTTGAGATAAACAGCATAATGATATCAGGGAATAAGCTGTTTATAAACAATCTTTTTCCCCTTGAGCTTATAGGAGACCTAGAGTATATGAATAAGCAAGAGGCTATTTTTGACGTGGTGGCAGCCGATAACTCTACTGTTATCCTGCTCCCCTTTGATATTGCCGAGAAATATCTAGAGGATAACCCAAAATTCTGGAGATTGCTGGCAACAGAGTGCAGTAAAAAGCTTCTTAGAACAAACAGAGCCATAATATTAAAGGGGAGTTATTCGTTAAAAACAGTCCTTGCAAACTACCTCATAAAAAATAACTATGAGATTAATTTTACCTCTTTAGTTGATTTGGCCGCCCACTTAAATGTAAGTTATAGAAATCTTTCGAGAGTAATAAAATCACTCTCTGAAGAGGGAATAATAAAAAAGCAAAGAAAAAAAATAATAACTCTCAAAAAAGAAGAGTTGAAAAACTACTCAGTTAATCTCTGAGATCCTACAAAAAAGGCTGCCCTTTCTAAAGGGCAGCCTTGAAATTACTAAATATTTTTTTTACCTTTCTTATCCTGGTTATGAGTCTTATGCAATACATTTTTAACCCATTTTATTACCTTATCTTTCTTGCTACGTTTTCTATGAGTATATTCTAGCACCGTATCCACGAGAAAATCTATGTCCTCTTTGCTGTGATTAGAGCTGAGAGATATACGTATCCTCGGAGTTGTAACAGTTGGCTTTCTTATTGCCGGAGCCATTATTCCATGATCTTTCAGAAAGACACTGAGCCCTAGTGTTTCCTCATTATCTCCAACGACCACAGGCACTATCTGGGTAGTGCTTTCTAGGGTATCTATCTCTGCTTCTTTAAGTCTAGAACGCAGATAGTCACCTAAATATTTCAAATGCTCCCTTCTACTTTTTTCGTTCTTTGTAAGCTTCATAGCTTCTAAACTGGCTCCAACCACTACCGGTGGCATAGATGTTGTATAGACAAGACTCCTGCAGTGGTTGATCAGATAATCTATGATCTCCTTTGAGGCTGCAACATAGGCTCCCTGGGAACCGTAGGCCTTTGAAAATGTACCCATATTTATATCCACCTCTTCAAGTATACCTAGTTCTTCAGCTAGCCCCAGGCCCTCTTCTCCCAAAACCCCACCACCGTGAGCTTCATCTATCATAAGAGTAACATCATACTTTTTTTTAAGTCTCACTATCTCTATTAGGTTAGCTTTGTCTCCGTCCATGCTAAACACAGAATCCACAACAATTAGAGCACGCTTATAGCCTTTTCTAAACATTCTGAGTTTATTCTCTAGGTCTTTCATATCATTGTGCCTAAATCTAATCATTTTGGCTCCACTTAGACGTATCCCATCATATATGCTCGCATGATTCAGCTTGTCACAAAACACCACGTCATTTTTCCCTACTACAGTGGATATTATCCCTAGATTGGCATCATATCCACTGTTAAAAATAAGTGCAGCATCTTTCTTTTTTTCAGATGCAATAAGTTCTTCTAGCTCTTTATAAAGAGATGCAGTTCCTACAACTACACGGCTGGCTCCACTTCCCATTCCATATTTTTCAAGGGCATCTTTAGCAGCCTCTATTATTCTCCTGTCATCTCTAAATCCTATATAGTTACTAGAAGAGAAATCCAAATATTTATTCTCTTCCATCCATATATATTTTCCCTCCAGTTTTTCTATATCTTTGATCTCTCTGAAAAGCCCCTCCCCTTTCAGGGAAACCAGCTTTTCTTTTATCTCTTTCATCATACTTGACCTCCGTTAGTCACTATCTGCCAAAGCATATTTTCACTGCTATAACTAAAGTATAACCCCTTGTTCTTTTTTTGTAAAATCTTTAATAAAGTTTACCTATATCATAAAAAAAGAAGCCATCTAAGGCCTCTTATTTATTTACTATTTTAGCCAAAACTCCGTTGATAAACTCATGAGACTTTTCTTCACCGTATTTCTTGGCAAGTTCCACAATTTCATTTATGACTATTTCATAACCTACGTCTTCTTTTAAAAGTTCGTATGTCGCAAACTTTAAAAGTGTCCTTTCAACATTTCCTATTCTGTCTAGTGTCCATCCAGTCATATTTTCCTCGATGGTTCTTTGGATTTCAGCTTTATTTTCTGTCACCCCATTGGCATATTTTTCCAAAAATTCCTGTCCTGCTTTGCTCAGCTTAAAATCATCTCTTGAAATAAAATCCTCAAGGACTTCAGTTGCGTCGACCTCATTTAATTCAGCTTCAAACAGAAGTTTAAAAAATTCTTCTCTTGCTGTTTTTCTACTCATACTCCTACCTTTCTAGTCTTCTTTTAATCTCGTAATCAGTATTTTTTTTATTCTTTTTATTTTTTCCATATCTCCAAGATTATATCCTAGACATGTTATTGCCAATACGATAAGCATCTTCACAAATCCATATTGTATCAGAATAAGACCAAAAAGAAAACCCCCTAAAGCTCCTAAATATTTTTTTCTATTTACTAAAAATTCCTCTATAAATTCCGCAACCACTATTCATCACCTCTCTCAGACCTAAAACCAGAAGTAGCCTTCCTTTTAATAAGCTTAGAAACCTTAACTTCTACGTTCTCCACCTCTACTCCAAGATACTCAAAAACATAGTCTTTAATCTGACTCTGCAGATCTAATATATTTTTTGATATTTCACTGTCAGTATAAGCATCTACCTTTACCGTAATAAATAGCTTTTTTCTTTTTATTTTATTCGAAGGTCTTATATTTTTTATGTCCGGGCTAGACCCCACTATTTCCTTCACTAGATTATTTACAGAAGATGATGATACAGTAAGCTTTCCATTTTCAGTCTGTATCTCATAATCTTTTGGTTTTTCAAAATTAGAAAGAAATTTTTCAATAGTTAAAAGAAGATAAATAGCAGATAGACCTATGAGGGCTCCCCTGAAGGCATAGCTATAAAAATCTACATTGTAAAAATATTCCGGTATAATCCCTAAATAGATTCCTCCAAGAGAAATTATAAATATACCTACCCAGGCAAGGGCAAATATTAATTTTCTAACCATTCTCATCCCTCCAAAATTAAAAGATTAGAGGCGGAAACCGCCTCTATTCTAATCTAAAATTTCAATTTCTTCTTCCGCTTCTGCTTCTGCTTCTTTTATTTTAACATCTTGTACGTATATATTTACTTCTACAACCTTTAGTCCAGTTAATTCAGTTATGTTCTTAATAACTGCTTCCTGTACCTCTCCTGCCACTTCTGGGATAGAATATCCGTACTCTACTACAATAAACACCTCTATACTGCACTCTTTTTCTCCCACCTCTACCTTTACTCCGTGGGTTGGTCTCTTTTTACCCAATATTTTATTTACTTCGTCTGCTACTCCTCCGGCTAGTTTAAAGACTCCGTCTACATCCACAGCAGCCTTTGCAGATATTACTTTTACTACGTCATCAGCAATTTTGATATTTCCTAATTCGCTCATAAAACTACCCCCCATAAATTATATCTATAAAAATATCTTTAAAAAAATAAGATGTTTTCCTTTATTTATTTTTTATTTTTATCAAAATATTCCTCTATGAAACTGGTGTATACATCACCTTTTTGATATGCTTCATTTTCAATAACCTGAAGATGGAAAGGTATCGTAGTATCCACTCCTTCTATTATATACTCTTCAAGGGCTCTTTTCATTCTTATGATAGCTTCTTCCCTGTCTGAACCATGAACTATGAGCTTGGCAATCATAGAATCATAATAAGGACTTATCACATAACCCTGATATGAATGAGAATCTATTCTTACTCCTATTCCCCCTGCAGGGATGTAGGTCTCGAGAGTTCCTGCTGACGGCATAAAATTATTCACAGTGTCCTCTGCGTTTATTCTACATTCTATGGCATGTCCCATTATAACTACATCATCCTGTGTAACAGTGAGTTTTCCCCCAGCTGCAGCTATAATCTGCTCTTTTATGATATCCACTCCTGTTACCATCTCTGTTACAGTGTGTTCTACCTGTATTCTTGTATTCATCTCCATAAAGAAGAAATCATTATTTTTGTCCACTAAGAATTCAAGGGTTCCCGCTGAATCATAATTTATTGCCTTAGCCAATTTTACTGCAGCCTCACCCATTGCAACTCTAACATCTTCAGGAAGGATGGCAGAAGGTGCCTCCTCTATAAGCTTTTGATGTCTTCTCTGTATAGAACAGTCCCTCTCCCCCAAGTGAACTACGCTTCCATGTTTATCCCCTATAATCTGTATCTCGATATGTCTCGGATTTTCCACAAATTTTTCTATGTATACATCAGGATTACCAAAGGCAGCCTCGGCCTCATTTTGTGCAGCGACCATATTGGTTGCCAGTTCATTATCATTTTTAGCGATTCTCATTCCCTTTCCACCGCCTCCGGCAGTGGCCTTTATCATTACAGGGTAACCGATTCTTTCATTTACCTCTTTTTTTGCTTCTTCTATATTTTTAATGAGTCCAGTACCTTCAGTAAGAGGAACTCCGTTTTCAACTGCTGTTTTTCTTGCAGTTGCCTTGTCACCCATATTTATTATACACTCAGGGCTAGGACCTATGAAAACTATGCCGTGCATCTCACATATTTTTGCAAACTGAGCATTTTCAGCTAAAAACCCATATCCTGGATGTATGGCATCTGCACCTGTAATCTCAGCTGCAGATATTATATTAGGTATTTTAAGATATGACTCTGTACTTTTTGTAGGTCCTATGCACACTGACTCGTCTGCTATTTTCACATGAAGACTGTCTCTGTCAGCCTCTGAAAATACAGCAACTGTCTTTATCCCTAACTCTTTTGCAGCCCTTATGATCCTGACGGCTATCTCTCCTCTATTGGCAATTAAAATCTTATTAAACATTATTATCCTCCTAAATCAACTTTTTACTAGTCTAACTCTACTAAAACAAGATTCTTTCCGTAATCTGCAAGGCTTCCCTCTTCTAAAAGTATCTCTTTCACAGTACCTGCATAAGGAGTTGTCACCGGGCTATTCACACCAATTGTTGAGATATAACCTATCTCCTGCCCCTCTTTTATCTTATCTCCTACTTTTATCATGGCTTTTCCACCCTTAATATGGTAAGAAAACTTTCCTACATTATAAGATTTCACCTCTTTGTATTTTTTTGTTTCCTCTACCTCATTATCACTCTCTAGAACTTCTACCTGCTGCGGTGCGGCAGGAACAAGTTTCGGTCTTTTAAGCACTATTTTCAGATCTTCACTTTCAAAATTGATCTCAGTAAGGCTTGTATCATTTAATATCTGCATTAAATCTTCTACATTATTTATATCATGCTTCATAAAAAAGGTCCTCCTATATATCTGTTTTACGTTTCATTTTATCACAAATAAAATACTGTTTCAAGAAATTATTACACACGTAATCTTAACTGCTTTACTATTTTATGACTATATTTTCAATTCCTAAAAGTTCTACTACCTCACTTATAAAATACTTAGAGGGAGTTACACGGTAGTTTTTATCCAGCTCCACCGTTTTTTTCTCATCTTTTTCTCTGAGGGCTAGATATATCCTGTGGTCTCCCTGGTGTCTTGAGATTATCTCTTTTAGCGCAGGTAGTTTTGGCTTGTCTTCCTGGTCTATGAGAATATATACTTTGAACCTCGGCATCTCTCCTATCTCATCTAGGGGCCGAACTTCTCTTATTATGATTTTTTTTTCCTCATGTCCACCAAAATGGTCTGTCTGAACCACCCCTTCTACATAGAGGGGTGCTCCGTCTAAAAGATAGTGCCCCATCTTTTGATAGTCTCTGGGAAAAGCAACTGCTCCTATTCTACCATAATAATCTTCCAAATCAAAAACTCCCATTACCTGCCCGCTTTTTTTGGTTATCACCTTCTTCAAGTTTCTAACCATTCCATAGGTTTTTATATGAACAGGCATATCACTGACTATATCTTTTATCTCAGTAAGTCTGTAGGCCTTAAGCATCTGACGATATTTATCCAAAGGGTGTCCCGTAAAATAAAACCCCAGAAACTCTTTTTCCCCTGTCAGGAGATTTTCCATTTTATACTCTTCCACAGATGGCATCTGGAATTTTTCAATAGTTGCCCTAGCTTCCCCAAAGAGGTTCATCTGCTGTATATCATCTTCTTTCATTACCTTGGTTGCATAATTTAAGGCCTTTTCCATACTTTCGTATTTCTGCCTTCGGTTACCGGGTATGGAATCAAGGGCCCCTGAAAGTATGAGGGCTTCAAGCGCTTTTTTATTTACACCCTCTTTTTTGCCTCTTGTTACAAAATTTTCAAAGGTTGTATAATCCCCGTTTCTAGCGTGTTCAGCCTTTATTCTTTCTATAAGGGTTTCACCTACATTTTTTATGGCAGACATCCCAAATCTTACTAGATCGCCGTCAACTATAAATCTGCTGCTTATTCTGTTTATATTTGGAAGAGCCACTTTTATACCGTGTTCCTTGGCATCTTCCACATAAACAGCCAGTTTTTCTATATTATTCCTTTCAGAAGTCATCAAGGCTGCATAATAGTGTTTCGGGTAACATCCTTTAAAATAAGCTGTCCAATAGGCCACAAGAGCATAGGCGGCCGAATGGGATTTGTTGAATCCATAGCCTGCAAATTTATCGATGAGGTTAAAAATCTCAGTGGCTTTTTCCTCTGAATAACCTTTTTTAATAGCCCTCTCCACAAATTTATTTCGATTTTCTTCCATTATAGCCATGTTTTTCTTACCCATGGCCCGTCGTAGTAGGTCCGCTTCTCCTAGTGTATAATCAGCCATTATGTTGGCTATTTTCATTACCTGTTCCTGGTAAAGTATCACTCCGTAGGTCTCTTTCAGTACATCTTCAAGGGACTGGTGAGGGTATCTTATTGCAGCCCTTCCGTTTTTCACCTCTATAAAGTCATCTACCATCCCTGAACCTAGAGGCCCCGGCCTGTAGAGGGCAAGTACCGCAATTATATCTTCAAATCTGTCCGGTTTCAGCTTCATAAGAAGTTTTCTTATGCCGCGGGATTCTAGCTGAAACACCCCTAATGTATCGCCTTTCTGAAGAAGTCTATATACTTCTAAACTGTCTAGCGGTATTTTATTTAGATCTATCTCCTCATTGGTATCTTCCCTTATATAGTCCACAGTTCTCTGAAGTATGGTGAGATTTCTAAGACCTAAAAAATCCATTTTCAGCAGACCTAGCTCTTCTAACTCCTTCATCTGGTACTGAGTGGACACAATCTTGGTTTTTGTGTCGCTGTATAGGGGGACATCATCTGTAAGGGGATCTTTTGTTATTACAACCCCTGCTGCATGTATAGAGGCGTGCCTTACCGTATTTTCAAGCCTTTTAGAATATTCTATTAACTCTTGTGACTCACTGTCCGTCTCATATACCGCTCTTAGCTCTTCTACCTCTTTGAGAGCTCGATCAAGACTAAAAAATGCAGGGATGAGTTTGGCTATTTTGTCTACCTTGAATAAGGGAACATTCATTACCCTTCCAACGTCTCTTATTGCGGCTCTAGCTTTCATAGTTCCAAAGGTTATTATCTGGGCGACCCTGTCTTTTCCATATTTTTCTCCCACATAATCTATGACCTCTTGCCTTCTTTCCTGACATATATCTATATCTATATCTGGCATGGATATTCTTTCAGGATTAAGAAATCTTTCGAAAATAAGGTTATATTTCATCGGATCAAGCTCTGTTATTCCAAGGGCATAAGCTACCATACTTCCAGCAGCAGATCCTCTTCCTGGACCCACTGGTATCCTGTTCTTCTTTGCGTAATCAATAAAATCCCACACTACTACAAAGTAGCCTGCATAATCCATCTTATTTATGACATCTAGCTCATATTCGACTCTTTCTATAACTTCTCTTTCCAGATCATTTTCATATCTTTTCTTCAATCCCTGGTAGACCAATTTCCTCAAAAATTCCCCTATACTGTCCACACAGGTTGGAATCTTGTACTCTGGAAATTTAAATACCCCAAACTCTAGCTCTAGGTTACACCTATCAGCTATCTCCACCGTATTGTCTACAGCTTTCTCATACTTCCCCAACTCTTCTAACATCTGTTCCCTGTTTTTTAGAAAAAGCTGGTCTGTCTCTATTTTCATTCGTTTTTCATCTGAAATTTTACTTCCTGTCTGGACACATATGAGAATATCCTGGAGGGTGTGGTCTCCGTAATAAACATAGTGAGTGTCATTGGTGGCTACAACTTTCAAATCATGTTTTTTAGCAAGGGTATAGAGGTCATCGTTTAACTTTTCCTGCTCCTTTATTCCGTTAGACTGAAGTTCTACATAAAAATCGTCCCTACCAAAAATTTCAATATATTCATTTACTGCCTTGTCTAAATTTTCTTCACTTTCCCCATCTAATATTCTTCTAGAAAGTTCTCCTTGCATACAGGCGGAAAGAGCTATTATCCCTTCACTGTACTTTGCGAGGATCTCCTTATCTATACGGGGTCTATAATAAAAGCCTTTAAGATAAGCCTCTGATGAGAGCTTCATGAGATTTTTGTATCCTACCTCATTTTTAGCCAGCAGTATCAGATGAAAATTTCTCCCGTTTTTTTCCCCCATGGAAAATTCCGAAAGATAAGCCTCCATTCCCACTATGGGTTTTATCCCCTTTGAAAGCGCCTTCTTATAAAACTCCACAGCACCGAACATATTTCCATGGTCAGTAATAGCCATAGCCCGCATTCCAAGTGCCTTAGCTCTATCTAGGTATTCATCTATCTTCCCCACTCCGTCGAGGAGGCTGTATTCAGTATGTAAATGTAGATGTACAAAGTTATTCTTCATATGCATCCTCTCCTATATTTTTCAGTTAGATTATACCTCATATATATATTTTTTGCACTACATAGTTGATCCATAAAAAACAGCTATAAAAACTAAAAGAGTTAAAAACAAAGACCGCCTCATAATGGGCGGCCTGATTATGAATATTTTATACCTCTACAAAATATCCGTAGCTTTTTAATATTTCTAAAACTCTCTGCCTGTTTTCCTCTTTCAGAAGAATATGAAAATCCTCGGCCTTAAGTATCATTTTTTTCAACTCTCCATCTCTTCCCAAGAGATTCACAAGTTCTTTATCTTTTTCTATTTTCAGCACCACAATATTTTCTACCTGTTTTATTGAGTTTGCCTTTTTCAGAAGGCCTTCAAAAAATTCATTCCATATGGCAGGAGTTTCAGGGGATATTTTTTTATGGAATTCCTTTATTCTTCTCTTGAGTTCCCCTATATTTTCTATTCCCTTCAAAAAGGCCTCACTTGTAAACTTAAATTTGTTCGGTCCTATACTATTGGACACCTTTTCAAGAAACATAATTTTTACCGGGGCTTCCCCTATAACACTCATAATTAGTCTGTCGTCGTCTAGTAAAATCTCAGCCTTTTCCTTGGCATCTCCAAAGTCATAATCATCCACTCTTCCTAGGACAAATCTTCCCAGTTCAGTCAGTTTCACGTACTTCAATCCATCATACTTACTTAGATATCCGTTTTTCATATAGAGGCCGTTGCTAGCAGAAGGTAGATCGTAATGAGCCTCTAGTACCCCTAGAGAGGACAGTATAAACAATACTGATTTTACAAAGGGAACTATTACATAGTTATGATAGCCTTCATAATTAACTATTTTAGTTCTTCCATAATTTGCTTCATTTATATAAACATAGTCATAGACATCCTGAGGATCTATTATCTCTATAAACTCATCCCTGTAGGTAATATATTTTATAATATTCTCCACACTTACTATTCCGTCATCAGGGAGTTCATCCATCACTTTTTTTATACTCTGAAGAGCCCTTTTTATATTCTCTTCTTTTTTCCAGATATTTCTTAGACCTTTCAGGTAGTTGAGATAAAGACCTGTATAATGATACCCCTCATCTTTAACACTGGTTCCAGATAAGAAATCCAAAATTATCTTTTTAAAGTTGGTTATTTCAAAACTTTCACCCTCTAAGTACTTTTCTTTCAGCAGAAAGAAAAACAGGCCTATTGTTTCTGTTTTTAGATAGTCTAAATCTTTGCTATCGACATAAAATTCCTCTATATCACAGTACTTATTCATGTTTCTTTTAGATTCTTTCAAAACCTTTCCACTAGAGGAGAGGTTCACATTTCCCTGTTTATAAAAACTATAGTAGAGAGAGAGCTTGTATGCCATCTCTCTCTCGCTGTTTTTTTTGAATGCAGCCTCTATATTCTTTGCTCCATGAATGTAGTAATCCCTCGGTTTAGGAAGGAATCTTCTTATCATTCTCACTATATCATTATTTATATACAGATATCCGTTTTTTTTCCCGTCCTCTGCATATCGGAAAAAAAGATATTCATCCTTGAGTTCCTTAAAAATACTGTACCCATCTTTGCATACGGTGTAATCCTCTTTATTTTCAACTGGATATTTCCCATTCCAGGCTATATATTCCAAAATTTCTTTTACCTCATCATCTAGAGTAGAAAGCACCTTTGTAAAGGCCTCTTCCTTTGTAAAGGCCTGTTCCATAAGATCCAAAAAAGTTTGCTTATTGGAATTTTCAGATATCAGAGATATTTCAAATAATCCCAGACTGCTTCCTATATAGCCCTCTGCAATCCAGTCTATGAAATACCTGTTATAAAGTTTAAAAAGTGTTTCCTGAGAATAAAACTCGTTTAATGCATACATAAATTTTTCTTTGCTTACAGCCATAGTTTATCTCCCATCACAGAATTTCAAACTTGTTTAAAGTTTTAATTCAAAATATAACAAAATACCATAATTTTACCCTACTCACTCAAGATATACTCAATATCCTTTTCAGTAAGAGATTTTACTGAGGCACTGTCGCTAGATATCAATTTTTCAAAAAGACGACTCTTCTCTTCCTGTAGTTTCAGTATTTTTTCCTCTATAGTGCCTTTGGTTATAAGTTTATATGAGAATACCGTTCTGTCCTGCCCCATTCTGTGGGACCTGTCTACGGCCTGGTCCTCTGCTGTCTTATTCCACCAAGGGTCATATATAAATATGGTGTCTGCAGCTGTCAGGTTAAGACCGACTCCCCCTGTTTTGAGGGTCATTACAAAGACCTTGCACTTTTTATCATTCTGAAACTTCTCCACAAGAGACTGCCTGTCCTTTGTGGCTCCAGTCATATAAAGATGTTTTATATTGTGTTTTTCCAGATCCTCACATATATTTTCTATGGATCTTATAAAGTTTGTGAATATAAGTATTTTATGCCCGTTATCCACAGCCTCTCTTATATTTTCTATGAGTATCTCCCTTTTGGTAGATGAAACCAAGCCATCTGTCTTCATCTCCGGACAGCTTGCAAGCTGTCTCAGTTCATTTAGAGCCTGCAAAATAAATATCTGACTCTTACCTATACCATGCTCTTTTATCTGATTGTGTATCAGATCATAATAGAAAAGTCTTCTTTCATCATAGATCTTCTTTTGTTCATCATTCATCTCTACAAAGTGTACCTTTTCTATCTTATCGGGAAGGTCTTTCAAGACCTCTTTTTTAGTTCTTCTCAGTATAAATGGATATATTTTTTTCCTCAATTCCTCTACGACTTCCATATCGTTGTCCCTTTGTATAGGGTTTGCATAAAAAGAGTTGAACTCATCTATACTTCCAAACATGGTGGGATTCAAAAATCTAAAAAGTGAATAAAGTTCTCCGAGGTTATTCTCCACAGGAGTTCCAGAAAGAGCAACCCTGTTTTCAGAATTGAGAAGCATAACTGCCTTGGTGGTCTGGGAATTTATATTTTTTATATTCTGAGACTCATCTAGGATGACAAGCTCAAACGCCATCTCTTTCAATGTTTTTATATCATTTCTTACTGTCCCGTAGGTTGTAAGTACTATCTGAGACTCTCTGATGTCATTCACATCTCTGTTATTACCGTAATATATTTTCACATTGAGATCAGGATTAAATTTTTTTATTTCGTTTTCCCAGTTATAGATAAGACTTTTCGGCATCGCCACAAGACTTGGTTTTCTCGGTGTTTCATATATTCTAGAAAGTAAAGCTATCGCCTGGAGTGTTTTACCAAGACCCATATCGTCAGCAAGACATCCGCCTATCTTATTGTCTATAAGGTAGCTAAGCCATCTGTATCCGTAGTCCTGATACTCTCTGAGAACTGCTTTTATAGGTGGTACAGATACAGGATAATCTTTTAAGCTGTTAAATCCCATGAAGAGTTCCTTACTTTTTTTCATCTCTCCGGAAAAAAGTTTATCCTCTATAAGCTCCTCCACAAGAGGCAGGTCAAAAAAAGAAACCTTGGCCTTCTCATCCTTTCTTTTAAAAATCCTCTCTAATTTTTCAATATATTTTTTATTTATAAGGGCATTGGTTCCGTCACTCAGCACTATATATGAATCTTTTTTATAGGCCTTCAAGACATCAAATATTGTAAACTTTTCACCCTCTATCTCCAGTTCTACCTCTCCTTCAAGAAAGTCTATAGAGTGCTGAAGGTTTGCCACCAGTTTTGGTTTTACAGTCCTTATCCTGTATTTTTTTAGCTTGTCAGTACCTACTATCTTGTACTTACCCACCATCTGAAGAAGTTCTTTGGTAACAAATTCCTTGGCAAGTTTTTCCTGCATTATTATCAGGTTTCCGTCTAGGTAATAGCCCTCTCTTAGCTTTAGTTTCCTTTGATGCTTTGTGAGTACCTTCACTACTTCTTCTATAGCTTCCCCTATATTTCGAAGCTCTATATCACAAAAAAATATTTTTTTCTCCATATGATTTACAATGGCGGCGTTACTTATATTGTACTCACTCAAAAAATCATAGTTCATAGTTGAGACAGTCATACCAATCTTTAGATATAAACTGTTGTCCCGAGAGATCTTTTCAATTATTATCTGTGGCTGGAGTTTTTTCTCTTCCCCTATTTCCATGGTGTAATCCTTATAATCTATATCCAGGTTGTCAAAATAAGACATGGTAACTGTAAGAAAATTTTCAAGGTCACTTTTAGGAAATTGTGAATTGATCTCTGACGCATTTATAAAACTTTCCCCTATATCGGCTATATTATATATTTTTTTATTATAAATAACCGTTCTTTCATCTATAAACTTAAAGTCTTTATATCTTCCCTTCAAAAGCAAAAAAGAATTGAGTTTTTTACTTTCCTCTTCAGGGCTTTCTATTTTGAGAGTCAGGTTACTCTCTTCATGACTCCACTCTATATTCTCAAAATTTTCATCTACGAAATATCTGCTCTTTTTCAGAAGTTCCATAAGATGCGGATGTTCATTGAGATATATCCTATCTCCACAACTGTCCCAGGATATTAAAAAGAGACTGTTTTCCCTTATATGATCTATACTTTTAAGAATCTCTCTGGTATTTCTGTCATATTGCAGGGATTCTACTTCACACAGTATTTTACCCTTCTCATCCACCGTATCTAAATAAGCTCCTTTTTCATCAAAGGAAAGTTTAAAATATACTTTTTCTACCTTTATGCCAGTTTTTTTTCTCTCTATATTTCCTTTTAACTCTTCAAACATAAAACTTCCTTTCTATGATTTTAGCTAGACTACATTATATCAAAAAATACATTTTTTTACAAACTTCAAAAGCTTTGGACAAAATAAAAATGAGCTGCCTAAGAGACCCTAGACCGCTCATTATCTTTTTTCTAAACCTATAACTCCTCTTTTTCCAAAAGCTCTGACATGAGTTCTCCTATCCCATTAGAGTCATTGTCTTTTGCTATAATGTCAGCGACTTCTTTAAGTTCCTCATATGAGTTACCCATGGCCACCCCTAGACCGGCTGTTTTTATCATTTCAAGGTCGTTTAGTCCGTCTCCAAAGGCTATGACTTCCTTTAGGTTTATCCCTTCTGATTTCATTAATTTTTTCAGAGTGTCGCCTTTATTTACTCCTTTTTTCATGATTTCTAGAAAAAAAGGCTTTGATGCTGTCACATGAACCAGGCCATCTAAATCAAGTAATATTTCATCTCTCAGCTGATCAAGTTTTTCTTTTTCCGCTATAAACAAAACCTTTGTAGAAAAATACTCCTCCAGGTTTTCAAAGTCAGCCTCTTCCGGGCTCAGTCCGGATATCTCCTCATAAATTTCACTTTCCTTATTAAAAGGAGATTCGACAAGCCATTTTTCATTTTGATAAAGATTGAGATGTATTCCTGTTCTTCTAGAAAGATCTATAAAATATTTTACCAAATCACCCTCCATCGGGTATTCAAGAATTGAATCCCCAAAACAAGAGACAACTTTGGCCCCATTATAAGCTATCACAGGAGTATCTAAACCTAATATATCATAATAAGGTTTTAGGGAGAGATACGTTCTTCCTGTGGCGATATAAACCTTCCCCCCTGTACACCTGAACTTTTTAAGTGCCTCTGCTGTTTTTTCATCTATTTCAAGTTTCGAATTAAGAAGTGTCCCGTCCATGTCTAGTACCACAGCTTTGTATTTCATGATTATGCCCCCCGACTTTATTCCTCTTCCATATAATAACCCATCTCTTTAAGGAAAGGTTTTTTCTTTCTCCATTTTTCTTTTACTTTTACCCACAGGTCGAGGTATATTTTTTTCCCCAAAAGCTCCTCGATATCTTTTCTAGCTTCTGTTCCTACCTCTTTTAACATCTCTCCTCTGTTTCCTATTATTATTCCTTTTTGAGAATTTCTCTCCACATAGATATTTATGTCATATTTATCTTTTCCATTAGGTCTTCTCTCCACATTTGTTATCTCTATGGCTATGGAATGAGGTATCTCATCTCTTGTCCTAGTCAGTATTTTTTCCCTCACAATCTCACATATGACCTTATAAGTTGGCATATCTGTGTACATATCTTCAGGATAATACATTACCCCCTCTTCTAGAAAAGGATCGATGGCCTCTATGACCCTGTACATCCCTATTGAATATTCAGCAGAAAGTTCTACAATTCTGTCAAATGTTCCCAGTTTTTCTTCGATCTCAGCTTTTTTCAATTTTATCTCTTCATCACTCATCTTATCAATTTTATTAATGATAAGTATTCTAGGAGTTTCCTTGGCTTCTAAAATTCTGTCCATTACATATTTGTCCCCTGTGCTTATCTCCTGACTTCCGTCTAGGACAAACATTATGACTTCTACCTCTTTCAGCGACCGTACAGCCACATTGGTCATATGCTCTCCCAAAAGATGTTTGGGCTTATGTATCCCCGGGGTATCGATGAATATATACTGATTTCCACCATGGTTTAATATTCCCTTTATTGAATCTCTCGTAGTTCCAGCTTTATCAGATACTATGGCTACCTTTTCATTTACTAGTTTATTTGTCAATGTAGACTTTCCAACATTAGGTCTTCCTACTACTGCTATAAATCCCGATTTCATATGTCATTCCTTCCTATTTATCGCCTATTGCGATTTCCATATATAGTTCTCTTATTTTATCTAAGTTTCTTGTAATGTATATCCCAGTTCCTTCAAGCTTTTCAAGATGCATCTTATCTTTGACATCATCTATACCACTGTCTAAGTATTTTTTTGCCAAGGTATTTCTCAGCATACTTGGATACACATTTTGAGATATCCCAGCCTTCTGACCATATTTCTTAAATCTCGCACCAAAATTCTGTCTGGTCACTCCCTGAAAAAGAAAATCCTCTTCCTCACTCACGACTTTTTCCCTATCTTCCCCAACAAAAGATTTTATCTTTTCAGAAAGTTCATTTCCTATCTCTATAAAATGAAGTCTGTTGTTCTTTACATACTTTATTTTCTTATAGTCAGTGGATAGTAAGTCACTTATTTTTATCTCTAAAACTTCTGATATAAGAAGTCCACTCTGCAGTAATAGTTCTATGACCAATTTGTCCCTTTTTCCCTTAGCCTGGCTTCCACACTGGTCCATTATCCTTTTCACTTCTTCCCATTCCAGTGTTTCAGGCATCTGTATTGTGGGTTTCACAGGTTTTAGCCCCTCTGTGGGAAGTTTTTCCACAAGACCTTTTTTATACAGATACTTGTAGAAGGCTCTAAGGGAAACCAACTTTCTGTAGATACTATTTTCAGAATACTCTTTTTTCATTGTTTCTATAAAGGACATCACGTCTAGATCTTCTACCGCTATATAGTCTTTTCCCATCAAAAAAAGCGTAAAGTCCCCAAGATCCTTCCTGTAAGCCTCTATACTGCTCTCAGAAAATCCTTTTTTATCTTTTATAAATGCTAGAAACTCTATCAATAATTCCCTCATAACGACCACCTAAATCTCATCCAAAATTTCTTTGGCATGCTTTAAAACTGCTTCTGTTATATTTTCTCCTGCAAGCATTCTTCCTATCTCCTCTATACGCCCATTATAATCTAGCTCCCTCACAGTTGTGACAGTTTTATCTGCCAGAGTCTTCTTCTCTATGTAAAACTGCTGAGTGGCCTTAGATGCTATTGCAGGAGAGTGAGTTATACACACCACCTGAGAATTCCCGCCAATATTTTTTAACTTACTGGCGATTTTCCTCACCGTTTCTCCTCCTACACCTGTATCTATCTCGTCAAATACAAGGATAGGAACATTATCCACCACTGAGAATATAGATTTTAAAGCCAGCATGATCCGGCTTACCTCTCCTCCAGATGCTATTTTAGACAGTGGTTTAAGACTCTGTCCCTTGTTGGTGGTGATGAGAAACTCCACCTGGTCAGAACCGTTTCTCCCCATCCCTTCTATAAGTCCAAAGGATATTTCAAACATGCTGTCCTTCATATTAAGGTATTTAAGCTCGTCCTCCATCCTGCTCTCTATAAGAGCTGCGCTTTCTTTTCTGGCTGCACTTAGTTTTCCAGCATATTTTTTGTATACAGCTATCAGCTGGTCACGCTCTTTGATTAGTTTTTTCTCTTCAAAGTTACTCTCATGAAGTGTATCCAATTTTTTCTGAAGGTCATCTCTGTAGCCTAGGATCTCCTCTATTGTAAATCCGTACTTTTTTTTCAGGGAATTTATTTTGTCTAGCCTGTCTACAAGTTCATTTAGCCTAAACTCATCAGTATCTGTATCCTCTTCTAAGTTTTCTATTATATAGACCACATCTTCTAAATCATAATATATTTTTTCCAGTTTTTCCTGGGCCTCTTCAAACTCCTTCCCGTATTTTGACACAGATTCCAGGAATTTCTTAGAGTTATAAATAAAGGACATGGCATTATGCTCACCGTCTTTTAAAAGGGTATAGGAGTTTATAAGATTTTCTTTTATTTTACCAGAATTAAAAAGTTTCTTATACTCATCTTCTAGTTCCTCGTCTTCCCCTGGTCTTAGGGAGAGTGTATTTATCTCACTCAGCTGAAATTCATAAAAATCCTTTTTCTCTTGTATCTCTTTTTTTATCTCTTCAATTTCAAAGATCTTTCTGTTTATTTTCCCGTATCGCTCGACTGTCTCCTCGAGCTTTGACCTGATCTCCTGTGACTCCTCACCAAGAAATTTATCCAAAAGTTTTATATGATTATTTTTATTTAAAAGCATCTGATGTGAATGCTGACCCACTAGGTCTACAAGGGTCCCCATTATCTGCTTCAGGCTTGATACAGGGACTCTTTTCCCGTTGACGAAGGCTTTTCCTCTTCCGTTTTTATCAAGCTCCCTCCTTACTATGAGCTCACCCTCTTCTACCTCTATACCCAGTTCTTTCAGTTCCTCAGTTTGGTAGTCACTTGTCTCAAATACTCCCTCTGCCAGAAGGTACTCCTCTCCGTCTCGAAGCATTTCAACATTTGCTTTTTCTCCGATAAGCAGATTTATTCCGCTGAGTATTATCGATTTTCCCGCACCAGTTTCTCCGGTCAGGGTTATGAGCCCATCTCCGAATTCCAACTCAAGTTCCTCTATTATAGCAAGGTTTTCTATCCTCAGTTCCCTCAACATAATCTATCGCCCCACTTAAGTTTTTCTCTCAAAACTCCATAATAATCTCTGTTTTCAGGAAGAACCAGTTTCAGGGTCTTATCTGAATACCTGACTCTTACCTTCTCCCCGTATGATATTTTAAATGACTTTTCTCCGTCCACCGTGAGATAGCCGACTCTTTCCAAGTCTTCTATTATAAATTCCAGTTCTTCGTCTCCGTCTACCACCACCGGCCTTGTGCTTAGGTTATGAGGGGCAATAGGGGTTATGAGCATAGCCTTGATATTAGGCTTTATTATGGGTCCTCCTGCGGAAAGAGAATAGGCCGTAGATCCCGTAGGAGTGGCTACTATCACTCCGTCGGCCCTGTAGGTATTTACATATTCACCGTTAGAGTACACACCTATTCTAACCAGCTTTGTGAGCATCCCTCCCTTTGAGATCACCACCTCATTTAAGGCATGAAAAAGCCTGCCACCCAGCCTTATTTCAAGAACTCTTCTTTTTTCAAGCTGGTAATATCCATCTAAAACCCTGTCATAGGTGTCAAAGGCTTCCTGCTCCTTTATCTCTGTTATAAAACCCAGACTCCCCATATTTACGGCTATTACAAAAATCTCTGGTTTTTCTATCAATTCTTTGGCAGCTTTTAGGAGGGTTCCGTCTCCTCCTATAACCACTGCAAAATCACACTGCCATGCATCTTCTAAGGAGTAGATCTCCAGTCCGTTATCCATAAAGTATTTTTTTGTCTTCCTGTAAAATTCAAGGGCTTCCACCTTATCCCTGTTGTATATCAAGCATACTTTTTTCATATTTTCCCTCCGATGATTGTCAAAACATAAGCAAGGGATTTATAGCCTTTAGGTTAAATCTCAGTTCATAGTAAAGGTTAGGGGTTCCGTCTGTGGACATTCCTAGTATTCCGATGTCCTGACCTCCCCGGACTATGTCTCCTACTTCTACATAATGGCTTATTAGATTTCCATAGATTCCTATCATATTATATCCATAATCAACCATTACTACTTTTCCTAGACCCTGGAATTTCCCGGCATAGATAACCTTTCCAGATGCTGACGCCTCTACTCTGCTTCCCAGGCTAGAAGCTATCTCTATACCACTGCTTGTGACATTCCCTTGTTTTTTCTGTCCAAAAGTAACTGCATATCTCCCATTTAAAGGTTTTTTCATCTTACCTATTTTTGATTTTGCAGTCGAAATATCTATATTTTTTACCTGTCTTGCTCTCTCTATTATTATTCTTTCTATCTCTTTTTCTATATTTTTCTTCTTGATCTCAAGAGTTGAGATGTTTTTTTTATGATATATCTCTTTTCTGTTAAGCTGAGCAATAAGAGAGTCTTTTTCTCTTTTTTTCCTTTCCCCTTGGCTCTCTTTTTGTGCCAGGACATTTTTAAGTCTGGTTTGTTCTCTTCTATCTGTCTCTATATCATTTTTTACCAGATCAATATCTTTTTGTACTACCCTTATATGTTCTAGGGATTCAAGATCAGAATACAAGAGCTCTTTGAAGTTCCTTTTGTTACTTTGGACATAATTTTTCTCTGTTTTGTTTTTTTTCACCCTGTTCCAGGCCTCTAGTTTGGCATTGTATTCTCTGTTTTTTATCTTCAGCTCTTTCGAACTGAAATTTAAATTTCTTCTACTATAATCTATTTTTTTGGACAAACTGGATATTTTAATCAAAAGCTCTTTTTTTTCACTTTCGATCTTTTTTAATTCATTTTCCAATTCATTTATCTGTTTTTTTGTGAGTTCTCTGCTTTGGCCTATTACCTTTATCTCCTTGCTGCTTTTTTTTATCCCCTTCTCTATGTCCCCCATCTTTTTTTTCATATCAGAAAGCTGGTCCCCATATGAAAGTGATGAGATTATAAAGAAAAAAACTACCCATTTTTTCACTGGTTATCACCTTTAACTCTATATATTTTTCTTGAAATAAACGGAAATATGCAGATAATTACAAGAATAGTCACAAGGGCTAAAACAAGCATCTGTTCTGTACTGCTTAGTATATAGTCTCTGTCATAGTTTATAAACTCTTTTCTGAAAACCTCATAAAGATTTAGAAATATAAGCGTTCCTATAAAGGCGGCCCCTGTAAATATAGCATCACTTATAAAATAATAGGGTTTAAGAACATTTTTTTTATTATCCCCCATGTAGATCTTTGCACTTATATCCCTGCTGTGTTTCACTATATTTGTATGGAGAAGACCAAATATTATTAAAACTATAGGTAAAAAAGCCCCTAGGAAAAAATACCTTATAAAGGTTTGATTTTTGGCTATTCTTTTATTCAGGTTTTCTAGCTGTTCATTGTCTACATATGCTTCTTTTATAAAACTCTCTTCTTTATCTAGATTTTGCCTTAACAATTCTAGTTTGTCATAGCCGTCAAAGGTAATTGATATACTGTCAGAAAGGGGGTTGTTTCCCTTAGGAAGCCTTATTCCTAGATCATCTTCTAACTCTCTTAGCTCAACCTCTTTAGATTCATATTTCATATGTCTCACTTCTGGCAGCTCAAGTAGTTTCCCCTCAAACTCATTGAGGGATTTTTCGTCTAGATTTCCCTTGAGGTATACCCTTACTTTATAATTATCTTTTAAATTTTCGGTATTCTGATGTAGGTTTAAAATAACTCCCCCCACTGCATTCAAAACTATAAAGGCAGAAATAAGAGTAAAAAAATTCATTCTATAACATCTAAAATCTCTATCTATTATCTCATCTAATTCATTTAAAAACATTTTTAACCAGTTAAACATTTTTAATAACACCCTCTCCAAGCATATTTAATTTTTTTGGATATTTTTTCAAAATAATATTGTCATTTGTGATATACATTATTCCTAAGCCGTTTTCACAGAGCTCTTCTAAAAGTAAAAATACTTTTTTTATCTTTTGTTCATCCAGCCCCCTGTGAAACTCATCCATCACAAGATAAGAAGGTTCTGAAGACAATGCTCTTGCTAGACTAAAATAGTGCTTCTCCTCCTGAGTAAGACTTTCTACAAAATCGTCTCTTTTGTGTGTAAGGTTAAAAAATTCCAAGACTTCTAATGACAGTTTTTTCGTCTCTTCATCGGTATATCCCCTCAAATTAAGGTAATATTCCAAATTTTCAATAATAGTTTTATAACTTATAAATTTATAGTCATAATAAGTTATCCCAAATTTTCTCATAATAATTTTCCATCCTCTCTTAGAAGATGTAAAATCTTCCCCTCCAATTATTATGGCCCCTTTTTTAGGAAGAGCGACTTTAGTCAGTATTTGTAAAAATAAATTTTTCTCATCTTTATTTTTATAGGAAAGATAAGAGAATTCACATTTATTTAATTCTAGGTTAACTTCAGTTTTTCCATTTAAATTTACGTTTACAAATTTAACCAAGATAAAAACCTCCATAAAATTTTAACAACTCTGTTTTTTTCGCTATTATTTTATACCGATATTTACAGTATATCAAAAAAAGAAAAACTTTCCCATCTAATCTGGAAAGCATTTTTTGATTTTTCTAAAAATAAATATAGAGGCAGAAATAATTCCGCCTCTATACCTCTATAAATTTTCTTTTATTACTGATACTATTTTTTCAGCAGTAAGCTCATACTTCTCGAGAAGTTCCGCTCCCTTTCCACTCTGTCCAAACTTGTCATAAATTCCTATTTTCTTTACCTTTGTAGGGTGAACTTCTGAAAGAAACTCAGAAACTGCAGAACCTAATCCTCCTATTACAGAGTGCTCTTCAGCAGTAACTATAAATTTAGTCTCTTTGGCTGCTTTCAAGATAGCTTCACCATCTAGAGGTTTTATTGTTCCTACATTCAGAACTCTTACAGAAACTCCGTCTTCTGCCAATATTTCAGCAGCTTTCATAGCTTCTGCCACCAAAAGTCCAGTAGCTGCAACTGTTACATCTGCGCCCTCTTTTGCTGTGTTTATTAATCCTATTTGGAAATCATAGGTTTCTTCATCAAAAAGAACAGGTACATCTAATCTTCCAAGTCTTAGGTATACAGGACCGTCATACTCCACAGCTGCCTGAACCATCTTTTTAGTTTCCACAGCATCTGCAGGTGAAAGAACTACCATTCCAGGTATAGCTCTCATAAGTGCTATATCTTCTACAGACTGGTGTGATCCTCCGTCTTCTCCTACTGATATTCCAGCATGAGTAGGAGCTATTTTCACATTTAGTTTTGGATATGCCACTGTGTTTCTGATCTGCTCAAATGCTCTTCCAGCTGCAAACATAGCAAATGTAGAAGCAAATGGTATCTTACCACAAGTAGCCATACCAGCAGCTGTACCGATCAAATCAGCCTCTGCTATTCCCACGTTTATATGTCTCTTTGGGAATTCTTTTTGAAACATTGCAGTCTGAGTAGATTTAGAAAGATCTGCATCTAAAACAACAACATTTTCATTTATTTTTCCAAGTTCAACAAGAGCTTCTCCATAAGCTTTTCTTGTAGATTTTTTTGCCATCTGTTCAAACCTCCAATTTATAATTTATGATTAAACGAGAATTTCCTCTACTTTTTCAAGTTCTTTTACAGCTAATTCAGTTTCTTCGGCTGTAGGAGCCACACCGTGGAACCCGCATACATTTTCCATGAAAGATACACCCTTCCCCTTTGTAGTTTCTGCTATTATAACTGTAGGTTTACCTTTGCACTCTTTAGCTTTTTCCAGAGAATCCAAAATCTCTTCAAAACTATGTCCGTCAGCTTTTATTACATTCCATCCAAATGACTCCCACTTTTTATCAAGAGGAGCGACACCCATTATTTCATCTACATTTCCGTCTATCTGAAGATTATTATAATCGACAAACGCACATATATTATCAAGCTTGTAGTGAGCCGAAGTCATAGCAGCTTCCCATACCTGACCTTCTTGTAATTCTCCGTCTCCCATTAAAACATAAGTTCTGTAGTCTTCCCCAGAAATCTTAGCAGACAATGCCATTCCGTTTGCTACCGAAAGCCCCTGCCCTAATGAACCTGTAGATATTTCTATCCCCGGTACCTTTTTCATATCAGGATGCCCCTGTAATATCGAACCGTACTGTCTCAATGTTCCTAGAAGCTCTCTGTCAAAATAACCTTTTTCAGCCAAAACTGCATAAAGAACAGGTGCAGCATGACCTTTAGAAAGGACAAATCTGTCTCTCCCTTCCATTTTAGGATTTTTAGGATCCACATTCATCTCAGAAAAATAAAGTGTTGTAACTATATCCGTTGCAGAAAGAGACCCCCCCGGATGTCCAGATTTTGATTTACAAATCATCTGAACGATATCTTTTCTAACTTGTGTTGATTTTTCTTTTAAGAGTTTAATATCTACCATTTTTATCTCCTTTCAATTTTAACTTTCTTAGTAAGTATATTAAATTTAACTTAGTATTGTCAAGAAAACAAACTTTATATGGCTGTCATCATTTCAGAAACAACCCTTTGCAAAACAAGGACTCCCTTTGTAAAGTATCTAAAAAGTATTTCATACTTTACTGACCCCATTACAATATAAAGTATTCCAAAAGCAGCAAAAGGTCTTATAATCTTTTTTTCTTTTTTTGCATTAAAAATCAGTGAGCATAGTCCCAAAAAAAATAAAATCGTGAATTCAGTAAAATTTTTTGTATAACTTATGGCTATAATTATACAAACTATCGTAGAAGTTAAGAGTGAAGCTATACTCCCTGCAGGTGAAAGAGTTTTATTTATTAAGGGAACCTTTAAAAGCGCTCCGCCAAACCACCCCTTAGGAAAGAGATCAAATATAAAATGAAGAGCCAGAGCTACAGAAAAACCCATTATAAAAAACCTGAAATCGCTACTATTTTCCAATTTAAAAATTTTATAAAAAAATATCATGACAATAGGACTGTGGGTCAGTATATTTCTGTGCTTTAATTTTAGTTTCAAGTCCCAGTCTGGAAATTTTATCCCCAAAAGAAATGATGCAAATAATATAAGAACTCCAGTAAGGCTAATTTGGTTGATTGAAAATTTCAAAATTCTTAATCGCCTCCTATTCTTTGAAATTATAGGAGCATTATAACATCTATTGAACTTTATAAATATACTTTATTGTAATAAAAACACCTTACAGAATTAGAGTACACTAAAATTTTATTGTTATTGCAATATTAAAAAGATTTTATTTCGGGTACATTATAACACTTATACTAATCTATTGCTACCAAAATAATGTAATTATTTCATTTGTTTTTTATCTGGATAACAGCAGTAGTTCCCTCTAGTTATTAGTGCACACCAATTGATCTTGTGTCTTGTTTTTCATCGAAAATTCTTTAAAAACTCTTCAGTTATTAATAAAGAGGACAGATTTTATCTGCCCTCTTAGAATAAATTATTATTTAGTGATTGTAGCAACTACTCCAGAAGCTACTGTTCTTCCACCTTCTCTTATTGCGAATCTTAATCCTTCTTCCATCGCGATTGGGTGAATCAGCTCTACTGTCATTTCAATGTTATCTCCAGGCATTACCATCTCTACACCTTCTGGTAAGCTGATTGCTCCTGTGATATCTGTTGTTCTGAAGTAGAATTGTGGTCTGTAACCAGAGAAGAATGGAGTATGTCTTCCACCCTCTTCTTTTGTTAGTACGTATACTTCTGATGTGAACCCTGTATGTGGAGTGATTGTTCCTGGCTTAGCAAGAACTTGTCCTCTTTCTACGTCTTCTTTCTTGATTCCTCTTAGTAGTGCTCCGATGTTATCTCCAGCCTCTCCTTGATCAAGAAGCTTTCTGAACATCTCTACTCCTGTACAAACTGCTTTTTGTGTGTCTTTGATTCCGATTATCTCAATCTCTTCTCCGACTTTGATTACTCCTCTTTCTACTCTTCCAGTTACAACTGTTCCTCTACCTGTGATAGTGAATACATCCTCTACTGGCATTAGGAATGGCTGATCTATTGCTCTTTCTGGTGATGGAATGTAAGAGTCCACTGCGTCCATAAGCTCTTCGATTTTAGCTACCCATTGAGCTTCACCGTTAAGCGCTCCTAATGATGATCCTGCGATTACAGGAATGTCGTCTCCTGGGAATCCGTAGTCTGTTAGAAGTTCTCTTACTTCCATCTCTACTAATTCTAGTAACTCTTCGTCATCTACCATATCTGCTTTGTTTAGGTATACTACGATGTAAGGTACTCCTACCTGTCTTGAAAGAAGGATATGCTCTCTTGTTTGAGGCATTGGTCCGTCTGCTGCTGATACTACTAGGATAGCTCCATCCATCTGAGCTGCTCCTGTGATCATGTTCTTTACATAGTCAGCATGGCCTGGACAGTCAACGTGAGCGTAGTGTCTGTTTGCAGTTTCATACTCGATATGAGCTGTATTGATTGTGATTCCTCTTTCTCTCTCTTCTGGTGCCTGGTCAATGTTTGCAAAGTCTACTTTCTTTGCTAGTCCTTTGTCAGAAAGTACTTTTGAGATTGCTGCAGTTGTTGTTGTCTTTCCATGGTCAACGTGTCCTATTGTTCCTACATTTACATGGGGTTTTGATCTTGAAAATTTTTCCTTAGCCATTTCAATCCTCCTGATTTTGTTTTATATAAATTTCTTTAATATCTAAGTCCCTGTAAAAAAAAAATCCACACAAATTTCCCAAGATTAAAGGATCAGTTGTGTAGTGGTAAAGTGGTGGTGAGAGAAGGATTCGAACCTTCGAAGGCGGAGCCGGCAGATTTACAGTCTGCTCCCTTTGGCCACTCGGGAATCTCACCATATTTAGTTGTGTCCATAATATTCTTGGTACCCCGTAGGAGAATTGAACTCCTGTCTTCAGAGTGAAAATCTGATGTCCTCACCACTGGACGAACGGGGCATTATGGTGCCGCTTATCGGAGTCGAACCAATCACCTACTGATTACAAGTCAGTTGCTCTACCAGATGAGCTAAAGCGGCGACAGACAACGTAATTATATATTACCCACCGTTGTTTGTCAATTTTTTTTTAAAGTTTTTTTAAAAAAAATGAACCCTCTGTATACAGGAACTCGACTTTCTTCTCTTTTTCCAATATTTCCAAGTATTTGTATAGCTCTCCCTTTTTTTCTCCCACCATTTCACAAAGCTCTTCGAGAGAATAAGCTCTTTTAGATAGCATGTTCAAGATCAATTTTTCCTCCTCTGGAGAATATTTCTCTATTTGATCTCTATTTTTATACTTTTTTATTATTTCTACCCCATTTATTCCAAAAGATTCAAAATATTTTTTTATCTCTTTCAATCTTTTAAATGTAGCAGGTTGTATCCACTCAACGGCTCCTGGTCTTGCAAGTGTATTTAACTGTATAGCCTCTATACCCAATTTTTTCAAAAACTCTGCAAAAAGTTTTAGCTCTTCAGGAGTATCATTCACCCCTTCTATTATAAATATCTCCAAAAGTATCTTCCCTTTGAATTTTTGAGATAATTTTATCAGTCCTTTTAAAATATCCTCTGACTTAAGAGCAGCATGAGGTCTGTTTACTTTTATAAAAACCTCATCACTTATGGCATCTAGCGAGGGCATTATCACATCTGCCTCTATTATATCCTCAATAACTTCATCAAAATGAAGAAGGGTCGAGTTTGTTATCACCGCCACCTTTGAATCGGTATTTTCCTTTACCCAGCTTATAAGTGTTCCTATGTCACTGTTCAGTGTGGGTTCACCGCTCCCTGAAAAGGTTATATAGTCAGGTTTTATTTTTTTTAAGGCATTTTTTAGCTCTATCTTGACCTCTTCAAGATTTACGTAACTTCCTCTCTCACTGAAAGTTTTGCTGTTTCCCCCACATTCACAGTATATACAGTTGAGATTGCAGGTTTTTGCCTCTACAAGGTCAACTCCCAGTGAGACTCCTAGCCTCCTAGACGGAACTGGTCCAAATACATGTTTATACATAAGTTTCCCCCTTAATATTCTACAAGTGAGTAAATAGCTCCTGCCAACCTGTAAGGATGATGCCTTACTGTACCTTTTTCACTTATCTCAAGAAGTTTTTGCTCCAAAATATCTATTTTCATTTTTTCTAGATTTTCAAAGTCGACCTCTACTCTTCCGGCACCTTCCTGATTATATTTTTCCATTATACATTCAGGTATCTCACTGGAGTCGGTGACAACTACATCCAAAAATTCTCCACCAACATGCCGATTTATAGCCTTTATATGATCTGATACAGTATAACCTCTGCTTTCTCCAGGCTGCTGCATCGCATTACATATATACACTTTTTTAGCCTTTGATTTTATAAGAGACTCTTTCATCTCTGGTATGAGAAGATTTGGAATTATGCTGGTATAAAGACTTCCTATTCCCAGCACTATCAAATCCGCTTTCTCTATTGCTTCTAGAGCTTCTTTTACAGGTTTGGGATTTTTTTCAAAAAACACTCGCTCTATGCTCTTATGAGTTTTTGGAATCATAGACTCTCCGGCTATTATTTCTCCATCTTCCATCTCTGCCAAGAGTGTGACACTTTCACAGGTAGAGGGCAATATATTACCCCTGATATCAAATACTTTTCTGAGACCCTTCATAGCACTAACCAGATCCCCTGTGACTCCCACCATAGCTGTAAGGAGTAAGTTTCCAAGGGGATGCCCCCCTAGACTGCTGTCCCCTTTGAACCTGTACTGAAGAAGTTCCTCTACTAAAGGTTCCACTTCACTTAATGCCACCATTACATTTCTCAAATCACCAGGTGCAGGCATATCAAATTCATCTCTCAGTTTACCGCTGCTCCCTCCATCGTCTGCCACCGTTACTATAGCAGTGATCTCTACCGGGAAATGTTTAAGCCCTCTAAGGAGAACCGAAAGCCCTGTTCCTCCACCTATCACGACAACTTTTGGTTTTATATACATAAAATATCTTTCCCTTCTAAAATGAATTTTGACATTATTTCCACATAGTTATACTACTTCTCAAAGTTTATTTTTTCAAGAAAAACCTTTAAATGGCACCTAAACTTCAAATAATTCCAAAAGAAAAGGAGCCTGTAGGCTCCTCTAAACTCTTACTTTTTAAGTTCTTCTAACAGATATTTATACTGCTTAAGCATTATATTTAAAAATATTTTTTTAGGGAATTGATACCATTTGAATTTCATCCCCTCAATTCCTCTAAGAGAATCTGACAACATTTTTTTCAGAAATTCAAGCTCTTCAAAACTAACTTTAACTTCCTTTTTATCCTTCTTTTCACATTCATTTTTTAGGTAATCCAAAAATGCCATTACTCCCTGGCCTTGAGGTATAGGAGAGCTTCCAAATTGTTTTTTTATCTCGTCTATAAATTTAGATAAAAACTTTTTATTGGCTTTATCTAGATTAATTGTATATTTTCTCTTTGATTTACCTATCTTTTGCATTGTGTTCATCATACCCGCCATAGAACTCATGTTGTTCATTTGCATAGGATTTAGATTATTAGGGTTAATCCTTTGACCTTTCATTCATTCTCCTCCATACATAACAAGTTTTTTACTTATTTTAAAATTTTCCTATTATTTTCTCTATCTCTTTTTTTGATACGCCTCCATGTCTCAAAATAAAAGGATTTTCTCTCATATCTATAACAGTGGACTCTATTCCAAGGTTACAGGCTCCTCCGTCCACAAGTATATCCACTCTTTTTTTAAACTCTTCACTTAAATCTGAAAATTTCTTTGGGCTGGGTTCTCCAGATATGTTAGCACTTGTAGTGGCCAATATACCTCCACAAGATTTTATTATATCCAGTGCAAGGGGATGATTTGGCATCCTAACCCCTATACTGTCCCCTCCAGATACCATTACATAAGGAACGTTCTCCTTTTTACGGAGAATTATTGTCAAGGCTCCCGGCCAGAAAAAATTCATAAGTTTTTCAATATTCTCTTTGTTTTTATCAATATAGGCTATCTTTTCTACAATACTCTCATCACTTACAAGGGCTATAAGGGGAGAAGAAAATGTTCTTTCCTTAGCCGCATATATTTTCTTAAGTGCCTCTTCTTTTTCGATGACCGCTCCCACACCATAAACTGTATCTGTGGGATACACAATCAGTTCTCCAGACTTAACTTTTTTTGCCACAGCAGGAAGATCCATGTTTTTCAAATCAAAAACAATCTGTTTCATACATCTCCACCTCATCTGTTCATTTCATAAAATATAAGGTATTTTAACATATTAAAAAAAAAAAAGCTAGTATCCTGAGAACTGCTTTTACTCTTTGTTCTGATATTTTTACTCTTTTTTTTACCTATGACATTATCATTAAAAATTCTCATATAGAGAAAAAAAGTATTAAAAATATATATATTTCTGAGAAAAATTAGACTTAATTTTAATTTCTCTCTTAGTTTGAAAGTGAGACGGGCTTGAAATTCCCAATTTTTAAGGTTATTATCTTTAATGAGGAAATTTTTATATCAATGTAAAAAGGGGAGAAATTTTATGCAATTAGTAAATACCAAAAACAAAAAGCTGGCTCTGCTGGCAGCTTTTTTTATGTTCACAGTTTCAAACAGCTATTCCATGTCTGCAACTTCAAATGAAGTCTTCATGGTAGAAAATGAAAGCAAAATACCAGTATCCATATCCATTTCCACAGGAGTTTTAAATGGTGAGTCTAAAGAATATGTATACGACAATTTCTTGGGAACAGATCAAAAAGTCAGCGAACTGACATGGGGTTTAGATAATGTCTTAATGGTCGGTGCAGAGACTTCTATAGGATTAACTGACAGAATTTCACTTAACTTCGGGGCATGGTTTAATACCAGTGATGGCAGTAATAGTATGACTGATTACGACTGGAGAACGGGGGAAGATGAAAAATGGACCGATTATTCCAGCAGCAACTCTGATTTAGAAGAAGGAATGATGCTCGATGCCAATTTCGATATAGTAATAATTTCTAAACATAATTATTCACTTTCAGGTGTTTTAGGTTTTAGATATGATAAATTTAGGTGGAGTTCATATGATGTCAGTGGTGTTTACAGCTCAAAATACATTGCTTATGATAAATTAGACGGTTACTACTATGAAGATGAATTTCGAATACAAGATGTTGAACTTTACGGAGACAACATAGACTATGAACAAAAATTTTTCACTCCTTATATCGGTCTTGATTTTAATTATAAAATAAATAAATGGGTATTCACCTCATACGTAAGAGGAGCTATGTGGGCCTGGGGGGAAGCTACAGACATCCATTATTACCCGGACGATGGAACTTACACTTTAAATCAAGATTTTTGGGGATATCCAGCAGGGAGTGTTTCCTATCCTGATAGTAGCGAATCCTCTACCTCTATTGATGAAGTAGATAATATGTACTATATATCTTTAGGCCTAGGAGTTAACTACCTCTTTACCGAAACTTTTTCCTTGGGACTTTCACTAGACTTTCAAAAATATTACAGAGCAGAAGATGATAATTATGATGTGGTAGACCCAGATTATGATCCTGACTATATTTTCCAAAGCCGTGGAGGAATGTCCCACGAATCTTACATGATAACCCTATCTGCAAAATATTATTTATAATTTTAAAAAGGAGTCCGTGGGGACTCCTTTTTAAATTGCCTTATCAAGATCAAACCAGAATATCACCCTTCCAGCTTCTAGTTCTGCCCCATAGCTGCTTTTATGCTTTTCCAAGACTCCCTTTACTATGGCCAGACCAAGGCCCGTACCTTCACTGCTCCTGGACTTGTCCCCCCTATAAAAGGGAGCCCATAACTCTTCTAAGTCCTCTTCAGTCAGATCACTGCATCTGTTTATGACCTTTACCCTATATTTTTCCCCGTCTTCATCGACCTCGACTTTTATCTTCCCATTTTCCGGAGTATATTTAAAGGCATTGCTCACAAGATTTCCCAATACTCTTTTGATATATTTCCAGTCTCCCAAAGCCCATATATCATACTCAGGATATGATATATCATATTTTTCAAACTCCATATAATACTTATCCATTACCTGCCTTATCATCTTCCCCAGATTTATCTTTTCTATATCCAGTTCCAAGTATCCAGCCTCTATCTGGGATATAAGTAGAAGCTCTTTCACAAGTTCATCCATTTTTCTGCTTTCATCCACTATGACCCCACAGTAAAAATTTCTATCCTCATCTGTGGCGATACCTTCCATCAACCCCTGAGCATACCCCTGTATCAAAGTTATCGGGGTTTTTAGTTCGTGACTCACGCTGGCCACAAACTCTTTTCTCAGACTTTCCAGTTTCTTTTCTCTTTCTATATCTTTTTTTAGCTCTAGATTTGCAGCATTCAGGTCATCTATTGTATCGTATAGGATATCCCCCATCCTGTTTATACTGTTTCCCAATTCTCCTATCTCATCTTTTCTATGAGCGGAAAATTTCATAGAGAAATTCAGATTTGATATTCCCTTTGTTATCTCCTTTAGGTGAAGGATGGGCTGAGTTATTTTTTTTGAAAACACAAAGGCCATAATAAGTCCAAATCCCAGGGCATATGCGATAATTCTCATATAATATCTGTTTGCCACCTGGACAGATTCTTTTATCGAGCTTATAGGGGTCCTTATTTCCACAAATCTGTTGTACTGATAGGGAGTAAATAAAATCATAAATTCACCTACAGGGTCTTCAATTTTTATCTTCTGAAAAACCTGTTTCCCATCCCTTATATTCTGAAGGATCCCCTTTTTTTCCAGACCCTCTATATACAAGTCCTCTGAAGACACAAACAGATCATTAGAAAACTGCCTTATATATATTGTCACATTATTTTCTCTTTCCAATTGCTCAAAATCCAGAAGATGTTCGGGATTTGATATAATCTGTGCCACTGATTTCAGATTTTCTTTTTTGCTGTCTATATAAAATTTCTCAAGATAAAATTCTGTAATCACATAAAAACCCATCATTATAAAGAGTACCACGCTGAATATCAGAAAAAAAATCTTGCTCCTTATTTTCATTACCCCTCCTCAAAACGATAACCGAACCCTCTTATTGTCTGGATGTATACCTCTCCTATTTTTTTTCTCAGCCTTTTTACGTGGGTATCCACCGTTCTCACATCTCCAAAATAATCCCATCCCCATACTGAGTTCAGTATCTTTTCCCTAGAGAGTGCAAGACCTCTGTTTTGGACAAAATAAAGGAGCATTTCAAACTCCTTGGAGGTTAGATCTATCGCCTCGCCTTTTATCTCCACCCTTCTGCTTCCTTCATCTATCTCTATATCTCCGCGGCTTATTTTGTCAGGTTTGCCAGCTCTTCTGAATATAGCCTTTATTCTCGCTATGAGAAGCCTAGGATTAAAAGGTTTAGTTATATACTCGTCTGCCTCCAGCTCAAATCCAAAGATCTGATCATTTTCCTCGCTACGGGCTGTCAGCATAATTACAGGGATCATGGACTCTCTTCTTATTTCACGGCATACACTCCACCCGTCCATTTTTGGAAGCATTATATCTAGTATTACTAGGTCATATGCACCTTCCTGAAACATTTCCACTGCCTGTTTCCCGTCTCCGGCCTCATCTACATAATAGCCTTCCCTCACCAGATAATCTTTTATGAGCCTTCGCATCTTCCATTCATCTTCTACCACCAATATCTTTTTCATCATATATCACCCATTTTCAAGTTTAAAAAAGAGCCCCCAATTAGGACTCTTATTTTCTTTTATATATTATAGTATTTTTATTTCATTCTTCCTTCTGTTTTTTTCACAGGTACAGCCGATCTCTTGCTTTTAGCACTAACCTGCTTCTTAAAATAAACTGTCATTCCCAGCATGATTGTCAAATATAAAGATAGTTTTAGAATTTCCATATCCTCCACCTCCTGCAAATATCTTAGCACTTTTATATGTCGTTTCTGTGTCTTTTACTTGAGAAGTTTTTTTATCGTATAAAATAGTTCCTCTATAACCTCATCATGTCCCTCTCTTATCTGGTCTGCCACACAGCTTTTCATGTGGGCTCCTAGTAGTTCTTTTGCCACCCCGTCCATTGCAGATTTTATAGAGGCCACCTGATTCAGTATATCATCACAATATACATCTTCATCCACCATTCTCTTTACACCTCTTATCTGCCCCTCTATACGGTTCAGCCTATTGTTTATTTTTTTCTTGAATTCTGCCGAGTGATGCGCATTCCTCACCTGACAACATTCTTTTTCATCCATCCCTCACCACTCCTTCAAAATTCAGGTTTAAAAAATCTAAGTCTTAAGGCATTGGTCACCACAGATACCGAACTCATGGCCATGGCTGCACCTGCTATCATCGGATTCAGAAGGTGTCCTGTGAGGAGATATAAAGCTCCTGCAGCCACAGGTATTCCCATGCTGTTATAAGCAAATGCCCAGAAAAGATTCTGCTTTATGTTTCTTATTGTAGCATGACTTAGCTGTATTGCAGAAGCCACATCTTTAATATCACTTTTCATAAGAACAATATCTGCACTTTCTATAGCTACATCTGTCCCGCTTCCTATGGCTATTCCCACATCTGACTGGGACAGGGCAGGGGCATCATTTATACCGTCCCCTACCATAGCTACTCTTGAACCATTTTTCTGAAATCTTTTCACCTCTATAGACTTATCTTCTGGCATGACTTCTGAGAGTACTATCTCTATACCCACTTCTTTTGCTATAGCCTCAGCAGTGAGGGTGTTGTCTCCTGTTATCATGGCCACTTTTATCCCCATCTCTTTTAGGATTCTCACAGCCTCTTTAGAGGTTTTTTTCACAGTGTCAGCCACTGCCACTACTCCTTGAAATTTACCATCTGCTGCCACTAGCATGAGAGTCTTTCCCTCTTTTGACAACTGATCTTCCTCAGGAGTGAATGATACCTCTATACCCTTGGTCTTCATTAGTTTCTGATTTCCAACCAGGATATTTTTCCCATCTACTATAGCCTCTATACCCATCCCTGTTATGGAATTAAATTTTTCTATCTCTGCAAGTTTTATCCCCTTCTCTCTAGCACCTTCCACTATGGCATCACCTAAAGGATGTTCTGAGTGCAGTTCTGCCGAAGCCGCCAGCTTCAGTATCTCGTCACCCTGAAGTTCTCCAGAACTGATGACATCTGTCAGTCTTGGCTTCCCTTCTGTTATAGTTCCCGTCTTGTCAAAAACCACTGTGTCTATCTTGTGCGCCATCTCCAGAGCTTCTCCGCCTTTTATGAGAATCCCGTATTCTGCCCCTTTTCCTGTACCTACCATAATGGCAGTAGGAGTTGCGAGACCTAGGGAGCACGGACATGCTATGACCAGCACGGCTATAAATATGCTCAGAGAAAATATTGCCGGCGTCGCCGAAAGAGTTACTCTTCCTGTAGTTCCTAGAACATACCATGCAATTGCCGAAACCGTTGCTATTCCTATAACCACCGGAACAAAATATCCTGAGATGACATCAGCCATTCTGGCAATAGGAGCCTTTGATCCCTGGGCATCTTCCACAAGCTTCACTATTTTTGCCAAAGCCGTATCAGCTCCCACCGCAGTCGCCTTCATCTTTATACTTCCGTTTTTATTTATACTGGCACCTACGACCTTTGATCCCAGAGTTTTTTCCACAGGAATGCTTTCCCCGGTGAGCATAGACTCATCTACACTGGAATTCCCCTCTGTTACTTCTCCGTCCACGGGGATGCTTTCCCCAGGCTTCACTAGGAGGATATCTCCTCTTTCCACATCTTCTATATCTACTTCCACTATCTTGCCGTTTTTTATAAGATTGGCCTTTTTAGGCTGCAGACCCACGAGTTTTTTTATGGCTTCTGACGTCCTTCCCTTGCTCACATTCTCTAAGTACTTCCCGAGCATGATAAGAGCCAGTATCACTACGGCAGATTCATAATAAAGCACATGGGTATATTCCACGTGACCCTTGCTTATCATGTAAGTCCCATACAGACTGTAAACCACTGCAGCCCCTGTTCCCATAGCGATAAGAGAGTCCATGTTGGGTGAAAGTTTCACAAGAAGCTTTATCCCTGTCACATAAAAACGTTTTCCTATAACTATTACAGGAATAGAAAGAAGCAGCTGCGTCATGGCAAAAGTCATAGGACTGTTTTCAGGATTTATGATCCCAGGTATAGGCATCCCCATCATGTGTCCCATGGATATGTAAAAGACAGGCAGTGCAAATACCATGGCTGTGATAAATTTTTTCCATTCATTATCAAGCTCTTTCTGCTTTTTGTCAGCATCAAAATCTTTAGCCGTTTCCTCTTTTACCGCCTTATATCCCAGCTCATTTATAAACTTCACAATTTCTGAAATTTTCAGTTCATTTTTTCTGTATTCAACCACAGCCTTTTCTGTAGCTAGATTTACGCTTATTTTTTCCACTCCCGGCAGTTCGGCTGTTTTTTTCTCTATCCTAGAAACACAGGCCTGACATGTCATCCCACCTATTTTAAGTGTGACTTTTTTCAATTCCGAGCCTCTCTCCTCTATGCCGTATCCCAGATCAAATACTGTTTTTTTTATTTTTTCTGCCGACACTTTTTTTTCATCAGATTCTACTGTGAGTATCTCAGAAATAGAATTTATCGTTGCAGCATCCACACCCTCAATTTTCCAAACTGCTTTCTCTATCCTAGTGACACATGCCTGACAGCTTATCCCATCTATTTTAAATTTTTTATTCATAAAAAATTCCCCTCTCTGTATTTTAAAAATTTTCTCTATAAATCAAGATGTTTGGTTAAAGTGAATTTTATATCTCCACCAGATATACCCCTGTACCCTATTTCCAAATAATAGCTCTCTTTTCTTTATCTGTCAAGTAAGAAATTTTCAAAAACCCTATTTTCCTCAATAAAACAAAGGGTTTCTCTCGTTTTTACAGTATAAAAAGACATCCCCATATATTTTATTTTTTTGAATAATTTGGATTTTTTAGGTAATTTGTCTACAGGAGGTCAGTTATGAAATATTTTAAAAAAATAGGAAAAACAGTTATCGTTTTGGGATTTGTGAGTCTTTTAAATGATATTTCCTCTGAAATGATATATCCTGTTCTCCCAGTTTTTCTTACCGCTGTTCTAGGGGCTACCCCTATACAGCTGGGAATTATAGAGGGGATTGCAGAGACTGCCTCTAGCCTTTTAAAGCTTTTTTTCGGATACTATTCTGACAGAATAAAAAAGAAAAAACCCTTTATTATTTATGGATATGGAATTGCTGCTTTTTCTAGAATACTTATCGCCATGAGCCGAACTTGGTATTTTGTGCTCGGATGCCGTTTTATAGACCGGGCTGGAAAAGGCATGCGGACTGCTCCTAGAGATGCTCTCATTTCCACATCGGCATCACGGGAAAACATAGGTAAGGCTTTTGGATTTCACAGAAGTATGGACCACACAGGGGCTCTCCTTGGCCCCATCATCGCCTTTGGAATACTCTACCTCACCAAGGATAATTACAGATTTCTTTTTTTTACTGCTGGTATGATAGGACTTCTGTCTGTGATTGTAGCTGCATTTTTTTTGAAGGAAAAAAAGACCTCTGAAGATGTTAAAACTGACCCTGTAAAAATAGACTTCCGGTATTTTCAAAAGAACTTTTATATTTTCATGGGAAGCATTCTCATATTCACCCTGGGAAATTCTAGCGACGCCTTTCTCCTGTTAAAGGCTAAAAACTCCGGGGTTCCTGTAGCCTTCCTACCTATTCTGTGGAGTGTACTGCATCTTTCAAAATCCCTTTTCTCCATTATAGGGGGTAACATCTCTGATATTATTCCCAGAAAAAAAGTTGTACAGCTGGGGTGGCTGATATACGTAGGGGTGTATTATGCTTTCGGAGTTTTCGACGACCTCTATATCATCTGGGTAATTTTTGTTTTTTACGGAATCTACTTTGGTTTTACAGAGGGCACTCAGAAGGCTATGGTGGCCGACATGATAAATAGAGAGGAGTATAGGGGGTCTGCTTATGGGATCTATAATTTTGTAATAGGGATAGGCAGCCTTCCTGCCAGTATCATCTTCGGACTTATTTGGAATATCTACGGAAGCAGCACAGCTTTTTTTACCGGATCTGGCCTAGCCCTTGTCTCTGTACTAACTATCAGCTTTGTAAAAACACCTTAAAATTTAAACATTTAAATTAAAAATTCTAATTTAAAAAATAAAAATAGGAAACAGGATGACTCAGACAGTAATCTACCGCGTGTCATCCTGTTTCCTATTTTTTATCACTTTCTGGCTTTTCAAAAATGCTTTCAATATCTCTCAGTAAAAAATAATTTAAGAATGTTCTTATCAGTATTGTTGCTGCAAGCTTCCCTATATCTGTCCAGGTGGGAGCCAATATTGTTTTTAATATACTTGCACCTATTAGAAAAGAAAGTCCAAGGGAAAAAGAGTTTCCTATTTCCAACCTGCTTCTTTTCATAGCCCCAAAACTGTGCTTTCTAAGAAAAAAATCTTTTGAGTATATGATCACCGAATTGATTACTCCAAAAAAAATTACAATTGTGGCTAAAAATTGGCAAATATTTATAATTATATTGTTTATAAAACTTATAAATTCATGCATCATTACTACCCCCATATTTAATTATAATTTCCTTAACCTATATATTTTATCTCTTTACTTAAAATCCTCTAAATAATGGTGAAAGCTCACCCTCTTACAGTTCCATAAGACCACATAATCCATAGGGTGAATATTGACAAAATTTGTAAATAAACATAGAATATCCAAAAGAATAAAATAAAGTTAAAAAAATAGTTTCGAAGGGGGAAAAAATGAGCTGTAATAAAGAAAAGTGTACCTGTCCAAATACCGAATGTATCCGTCACGGGAAATGCTGTGAATGCATAAATAACCCAAGTTGCTACTTGAAATAAATTCTCTTAAATTACTGAATTTATCTGAATATCAGAATCAAAAGATTTTGTCACGAATGGACACTAATAAAAGATAGGGAAATTAGCACGAATAAGGACAAAAGCTTTTGGCCACAGAGGACGCAGAGAAAAAGAGGGAATTTGATAGAGTTAAAACCAAAACTATAAATACCTTCTTTTGCGAGAGGTTTTTATCTCTTTCCCCTTGCCATTGATAAAATCAGCGTTAAGAATAACCGCAGTGAAATCCTTAGAAAAAATCGACTGTTTGAGCGTAGCGAGTTTCGAGTTTTTCTTGGATTTTCAAGGTTATTTAGCTGATTTTTCACAGGCTTGAACTTTTGGTTACTTTTCTTTCAAGAGAAAAGTAACGAATCCCGATAAATTCAATACTTTAATTTAATAAAGGTAGCAACTTAGGTTAAATAACCATGTGCAAAATGGAATCACTGTCTACTGTATGAAAGACAACGACTCTTCCTACTGGGATAATTTAAAAAAATAAAAATGTTTAATTAATTATGATTTAAATACAAAAGAAGCCGGCATAATCGCCAGCTTTTTTTAAATTATTATTTTTCATTTAGAATTTTCCAGACCTCAGATTCTGTAGACATTATTATTTTTGTTTTTCCGCTTCCGGAAAGTATAGTATCATATGCCGAAAGAGTTCTCGTAAATTTATAAAATTCAGGATCACGGTTATAGGCATCAGCATATATCTTAAGTGCCTTAGCATCTCCCTCTCCCTTTATAGACTCAGCTTTTTCATAAGCCTCTGCCAGGATTACTGTTCTCTCTTTTTCTGCCTGAGATGTTATCTCAAGGGCTTTTTCTTGACCTTCTGCACGGTATTTTTTAGCCTGCTGGTGTCTTTCTGCTTCCATTCTTTTATAGACATTTTCTTCGTTCTCTTTAGGCAGTTCTGCTCTTTTTATTCTTACATCTACTATTTCTATTCCAAACTTTTTAGTTTTCTCCCAGCTTTCACGGGTTACTGTCTCCATTATCTCATCTCTCTTAAATGCGATAATGTCTAAAAATGTATATTGTCCAAGCCTCTCTCTTATTTCAGAATAGATTATGTCATCTAGCCTTGCCTGAGCACCTTTTTCATCCTGTACAGTTTGAAGAAATAATAGCGGATCAATTATTCTCCATCTGGCATAATTATCTATAACTATATTCTTTTTATCTTTCGTAATAAGATCTTTAGGTTCTGCATCGTAATCTAAAAGCCTCTTATCAAAATATACAACATTGTCGATAAAAGGTACTTTAAACTTGAGTCCCGAAGTGCTTATCTCTTTGCCTACAGGTTTACCAAATCTGAGAACTACAGCTTTCTGTATCTCTGAAACCTGAAATACAGAAGATGCAAAAACAATTACAATGAGGATCAGAACAACATTAATTCCCTTTTTCATTTGTTTTCCCCTCCTCTTGAATTAGGTTCAGTACTCCGTTTTTCACATCAGAATCTATGATTACCTTGTCAACATCTTTTAGATTTCTCTCAAGATTTTCAAGATAAAGTCTTGTTTTGGTTACCTCTTTTCCCAATTTATAATTTTCGTAAAGTTTTATGAATCTCACTGTGTCTCCCTGAGCTTCTTTTGTTCTTTTTTCTCTGTACCCTTCAGCGTCATTTAGCACTTTAAAGGCTTCACCTCTAGCCTTTGGTATTATATCATTCATATAGCCATTGGCTTCATTTATATAACGAATCCTGTCCTCTCTGGCACTGGCTACATCTTTAAAGGCCTGTACTACCTCTTGAGGTGGCTGTACATCTTGAAGCTGTACATTCAATACCGTAATCCCACTGTCGTATGTCTGAAGAATTTCCTGAAGTTTTTCACGAGTCTGTATCTGTATATTTGATTTTCCTTCAGTCAAAGTTTCATCAATATTATACTTACCAACTATCTGTCTCATACTTGCTTCAGATGCATCTTTTATTGTTTTGTAAGGATCTCCTAGATTAAACAAATACTTTTTAAGGTCTGTTATCTTGTACTGAACACTGAAATCCACATCAAGAATATTCTCATCTCCTGTCAAAATAAGAGATTCCTCTTTCATATCTTTATATTTTGCAGGAGGTCCTTGGCTTACAGTTCTAAACCCTACCTCTATACGGTATACCTTGGTAGTTTTCACCTTGATCTTCGATGCTATCGGTCTAGGAAAATACCAGTTTATTCCAGGTCCAGCTGTCTTTTGATATTTACCAAACAGGAGTAATACGACTTCTTCGTCTGGCCCTACTATAAAGACTCCAGTAAGAAGATACAGAAAAAAAATAGGAACAAAAATAAATTTTCCAAATCCTCCCAGACGGCTTTTTATAAGCTCTAACACCTCTTCTAAAGTATACATGTTATTCTCTTTGCCCATTATAACTCCTCCCCTTTTTTAAAGATTATGTTATCTTTCCAGTTCAAGGGTAAATTTAAGCCGCTTCAAGCCGTTTTTTATGGACCTTGCTTTAAATTTACTTATTCCCCTTATCTCGTAGAGATCTTCTACACTTGCGTCTTTTATAGAAGCTAAGTCATCATATTCAGTTATGAGCTTTTCTATGTCGCGTTTATTAAGTCTTGTTATCTTCCCAAGGATTCTGTAACCCTTAGTACTTACTTTATTATCCAGTGTTGAGTATGTTTTCCCGTATCCAAGAATAAAGGATAGTTTTTGCTGCTCAAGTAGCTCTTCGTCTGTCAGCTTATCCAGTTCCAAATTAATATGATTTATATCTAGTTCGCCTTTCTCATTATTATAGTAGTCTTTTATGAAATTCATTTTTTCATCTTTCAGACCCTGGAGTAGTTCTTCTAACTGCAGGTTTATAAGCCGTCCCTCTACTCCCAACTCTGCTACATAATTTCTGACCTCTTGCTTTATTCTAAATATCATTTCAAATCTCTGAAGTATTGTGGTCACCTCGTAAAGAGTTGCCAGATCGTCAAACTCCATTATTGTAAGATTTGCAAGGGCTTTATCCAAAACAGTTTTATATCTTTCAAAAGTCTTAATAGCCTGGGTGGCTTCTGTCATTATCTCCCCTATATCCCGGAGCTTGTATCTCAGTTCACCTTTATACAGAGTTATTCTGTTTCTTTTTTCTGATATTGCTATAACCAGCTTGTTGCACTGTTTGGCTATTCTCTGGGCGGTCCTATGTCTTGTCCCGCTCTCATCTGTAGTATAATTTTTGTCAGGTTGCATATGAACATTTGCATAAAGTATTCTCTCAGCCATATCATCCAAAACTATGGCCCCGTCCATTTTTGCCAGTTCATATATCCTCTGGGAGTTGTATTCACAGTTTATAAAAAACCCACCATCCAGCATAGCCTCTATATTTTCATCTATTCCAATGACCAAAAGTGCACCGGTTCCGGCATCTAGAATGTTATCTAAACCCTCTCTGAGAAGTGTTCCAGGAGTGACACTCGAAAGGATGTCAACTAAGTTTTCTTTATTTTTCATATTATCTCATCCTTTCCAAAAGCTCATCTATACTCTTGAGGTAGATAAGCTTCAGTTTATAATTATTTTTTTCTATATCTTTTCTATTGGATTCAGGAACGTATACTCCTGTAAACCCAAGTTTTTCAAGTTCTCTTAATCTCTTATCCATAAAGGAAATTTTCCTTATCTCTCCTCTTAGGCCGAGCTCTCCAACTGCTGCGATCTTTTGACTTATCTCTATCCCATTGCATACCGACAGCATAGATATCAAAAATGCCAAGTCAGCAGAGGGCTCTTTTACAGTTATCCCACCAGGTATATTTACAAAAAGGTCTTTTGTAGAAAAAGCTACTCCTGTTTTTTTTTCTGCCACGGCGGTTAATATCTGTACCCTATTTTTATCCAGACCCTGGACAATCCTTTTAGGGATTCCAAAAGGCGAGTCTGCTATGAGAGATTGAATTTCCAAAAGAAACACTTTTGAACCTTCTAAAACCGGTACAATCATACTTCCTATATTTTTTTCTTCACGCTCGCTGAGAAAAAATTCAGATGAGTTTTTTACTTCTCTCATTCCGTCTTCCTCCATATTAAAAATACCCAGCTCATTGGTAGAACCAAATCTATTTTTTATGCTCCGAAGTATTCTGTAAAAAAGCCCCTCTTCACCTTCAAAATTAAGCACGGCATCAACCATATGTTCCAGCATCTTAGGGCCGGCTACTTTTCCATCTTTTGTTATGTGCCCAACGATAAAGAAGGATATATTATAGTTCTTCGCTAGTTCTACTATCCTCAAAGTGCTCTCTCTTATCTGAGTGGGAGTTCCTGGTATTGAGTCTGAATTTGAACTATAAAGAGTCTGAATAGAGTCTATCACAACCACTTTAGGTTTTTTAAAAGAGAGATGCTCATATATGGTTTCTATCTCTGTTTCAGACATTATGAAAAGATTGTCCGAAAAGACTCCCAGCCTCTCTCCCCTGTTTTTTATCTGAGAGGGAGACTCTTCCCCAGATATATATATCACATCTCCATATTTGGTATATTCTTTGGCTGCCTGCAAAAGAAGGGTAGACTTACCTATCCCAGGATTTCCAGTTATAAGGACTACTTCCCCCTGGACAAGACCTCCTCCTAGTACCCTATCAAATTCTTCCAGTTTGGTTGTATATCTATAATTTCCCTCTACCTCTATCTGAGAAAAATTTAGTATCTTTACGTTGGACTTGCCAGAGGATGATCCTTTTGATATGACTCTTCTAGCTGCTGAGGGCATGGTCGTTTCCTCTTCTAAGGTACCCCACTCTTCACAATCAGGGCACTTCCCAAGCCATTTTGCACTTTTATATCCACAGCTGCTGCATACATAGAGACTCTTATCCTTAGCCACTTATTTCCCCTCTTTGATCATTTCATCTACTTTTTTACTTATATCTTCTACGATTTTTTTATTCACAAAATGCTCTAAATTTCCTTTATTTAAAGCTATTTCTCTCACAAGACTAGAGCTCAAATAAAGATTTTCCCTTGAAGCAGGTAAAAATACAGTTTCAAGTTCACCGTTTGAGAGAACTGAATTGCCTAAAGCCATTTGGAGTTCATACTCATAATCGGATACTGCTCTCAGACCTCTAAAAACTATATTTGCTTTATTTTCTCTCATAAAATCAACAAGAAGTCCCTCAAAACTCATTATTTCTACGTTGCCTAAGTTGCCAACTACTTTTTTTATGAGCTCAGCTCTTTCTTCCAGGTCAAACCAGTATTTTTTTGAAGCACTGTTCAATATCCCTATAATTAGTTTATCTGTAAGATTGGACGCTCTTTTTATTATATCCTCATGTCCTTTTGTGATAGGATCAAAACTCCCTGCATACACTCCTATTTTCATCTGTCAACCCACCTATACTTCAAATAAAATTTCATAATCATAATTATCTTTAAGAGGATCCACTTCCACTTTAAAAAACTTCCCTTTAGATCTCAGATAAGTCTTTATAAATTCATCATATATCCCCTTAAAGAAGCCATTCAATTCTTTTGATATTTTAAGTTTTATAGTGGAGATATCTTTTTCCTCTGAAAAGATTTTTATTTCGGTTATGACTTCATTTATTACAGAATCTTTAGATTTTATCTTCCCAGTTCCATTGCAGTGGATGCACTCCTCCTGAAAATAATGACTCAGAGGTTTCCCTACTCTTTTCCTTGTCATCTCGATAAGTCCTAAATCTGTAAAATGAATAATATTATTTTTTATTCTGTCTTTTTTTAGGTGTTCTTCAAGGATCTCGGTGACTTTTACCTTGTCATCCTCGTGCTTCATATCAATAAAATCTATTATTATTATGCCACTCATATTTCTAAGTCTAAGCTGTCTCGGTATCTCCTTTGCAGCCTCTATATTGGTTTCAAAAACCGTCTCCTCTAGATTCATCCGTCCCGTGTTTTTTCCTGTATTTACATCTATACTTACCAAAGCTTCCGTCCTCTGGATTACAAGATAGCCCCCGCACTCGAGCCATACAACCTCTTTCAGGGCCTTGTCTAGCTGACTGTTCACTCCATAGGTTTCAAACACAGGAAGATTTTCACTGTAGAGTTTTATTTTGGTTTTCATAGAACTTTCACTGAAAGCATTTATATAGTCTATGATCTCCCAATATTTTTTTTCATTATCTATTATGAGTTCTTCTATATTTGAGGAAAATATATCTCTTAGAACGGTCTTCACAAGTTCATTGTCTCTGTAGATTATATCTCCCGGTTTAGAACGGCTTATTTTTCTCTCTATATCATGCCATTTTTTTACTAGGTACTCCACTTCTCTTTCAAAGTGAAGTTCATTTTTACCCTCTGCCGCCGTTCTTATAATAAAGCCCATGTTATCTGGTTTTATCTCTTTTAGCAGTTCTTCAAGTCTTTTTCTCTCTTTATCATTCTTTATTTTCTGGGATATAGCCACATAGTCGTTATTTGGCATAAGTACCAGATATTTACCCGGAATAGTATAGTGAGTCGTTACTCTCGCTCCCTTTGTTCCCCTAGGGTCCTTCAGTATCTGCACAACTACCTCATCCCCCACATTGAGAAGATCTTCTATGGGTCTGTCGCTGTTTTCTATCCCGTCAAGATACATCTCTTCAAACTCTCTCAAATCTTTGACATACAAAAAAGCATTTTTTTCAAGTCCTATATCCAAAAATGCAGATTCCATGCCGGGAAGTACATTAGCCACCCTCCCTCTATATATATTTCCTGTGACTTTTACCTCGTCACTTCTCTCTATGAAAAACTCAGTGAGCCTCCCATCTTCTAGTAAAGCTGCTCGGGTTTGAAAATCATCAACATTTATAATTATCTGATTCATCTTATATTACTCCGTTCAAAATTTCTTCTCTCGTTATCAGATTTCCATTTACACTTATCTCCTTTAGACTTAAAGTGTTATCTATAGATATCTTAAAATTCTTCCCCAGGTTTTTTTTGTTGATTCCCCTGTTTCCGACAATTTTTGATATATTTTTTTCGTTTGCTTTTATATGCAGGTTTCCCTCTTCATCTCTCTGTTGGCTCAAACATCTAAAGTATATCTCACCCTCTACCAGTTCACGGAATGAAGGGTGAAAGGGTCCGTCTACAATAACTCCATCTTCCCTTATATCTTCAGATGGCTGGAGTCCCACTCTGATGATATTTATTCCTGCTTTTTCAAAAAGTGCATAAATAGGAATCACCCTGTCAACTGCTTCCTTCAATGTCATAGGAACAAAACTTCCCTCATAATACATTTTTTCCATTTGTGTCCCGTTTATGACAAGAGTGGGGTATATTCTGACCATATCAGGTCCTATCCCCACTACTTTTTTAGCACTTATAAAGTCTTTTTCATCTGTTGATCCTGGAAGTCCTGGCATAAGCTGTATTCCCAGATCTATTCCAGCTTCTTTGATCATTGATGAAGCTTCATAAACCTTCTCTGGGCTGTATCCCCTGCCTGAAAGTTCTAAAACCTCAGGATCAAGAGACTGAACTCCAAGTTCTATTGTGGTAACCCCGTACTCTTTGAGCATAAGGAGTATTTCACGTGATATATAGTCTGGTCTTGTGGACATTCTTATCCCATCTATCATCCCATGATCAATATATTTTTTGACTACATCTAAATAATCTCTTTGAAGGTCTATTGAGATTCCTGTAAAAGTTCCACCAAAGAAAGCTACTTCTTTTCTTGATTCCTTTGGAAGAGTTTTTAAATAATCTTCAATAATAGTCTCTAATTCATATGTGGTCACATCTGTTTCTATACCTGTAATCTTCTTTTGATTACAGAAGACACATGAATTGGGGCACCCAAAATGACTTATAAAAACAGGAATATTATAGTGCTTCATATGCCTTTACTCCCAGTTTTCTGCAGGCATTTCTCGCTGCTGACTGCTCTGCACTTTTTTTATTTCTGCCTGTTCCCAGACCCATTAGTTCATCATTTATTTTAACTGCTATTTCAAAGGATTTTCTATGGTCAGGGCCCATCTCTTTTATCACTTCATAGGAAGGAATAACCTTGTATTCTCTCTGACTAAACTCTTGAAGAATCGTTTTAAAATCTATGAGATCTTCATTTTCATCAATGTGATCTATAAATCGCTTGAGATGCTTTATAGCAAACTCTTTAGCTATTATAAAATCTGAGTCAAGGTACACTGCACCTAATATTGCTTCGAATACGTCTCCTAGTATGGAACTTCTGTCTCTTCCTCCTGTAAGCTCCTCTCCCTTGCTTAAAAGAAGATGATTTCCCACTCCAAGTTTTCTGGAAATTTTAGCAAGCACAGGTTCACTGACAATCATTGATTTCAATTTTGCCAGATCCCCTTCACTTGAACTGGTAAAGTGCAAATAAAGATATTCTGTAACAACAAGATCTAGAACTGCGTCTCCTAGCAGTTCTAGTCTCTCGTTGTTTACCTTTTTGTAATCCCAGTTTTCATTTCCATAAGACCTGTGAATAAGGGCGTGCTTCAGAAGTTTTTTGCTCTTAAATGTATACTTCAACTTTTTTTCAAGTTCTGCAAAACAACTTTCTCCCACTGTCCTCTACACCTCTTATTTATATTTTTTCATTGCAATAACTGCGTTGTGTCCTCCGAAACCTAGAGAGTTTGAAAGACCTACTCTTATCTCTTTTTCCACAGCTACATTTGGTACATAGTTAAGATCCAAATCTGGGTCTGGAGTATCATAATTTATCGTAGGAGGTAATATTGCTTCCTTTATTGCAAGTGCTAAGAAGGCTCCTTCGATTCCTCCTGCTGCACCTAGAGCGTGTCCAGTAGCACCTTTAGTTGAAGACACTGCAAGCTTATATGCATAATCTCCAAATAATGTTTTTATTGAAGTGGTTTCATTTCTATCATTTGCAGGAGTAGAAGTTCCGTGGGCATTGATGTAGTCCACTTCTGATAAGTCTATTCCACCTTGCTCAAGGGCCATTTTCATAGCTCTTGCTCCGCCTTCTCCACCTTCAGCTGGTGATGTTATATGATACGCATCACAAGTTTCACCATATCCCACAACTTCAGCGTAAATCTTTGCTCCTCTAGCCTTAGCAGATTCAAGCTCTTCTAGTATTACTATGCCGGCACCTTCTCCCATTACAAAACCATCTCTATCCGATGTAAAGGGTCTAGATGCTTTTTCTGGCTCATCATTTCTGGTTGAAAGAGCCTTCATATTTGCAAATCCATTGATAGCAAACTTAGTGATACAGGCTTCTGTTCCTCCGGCGATCATTGCATCTGCTTTTCCGTTTCTGATAGTCTCAAAAGCATCCCCTATAGAGTGTGTTCCTGCTGCACAAGCAGTTACAACAGCTTTATTTGGTCCCTTTGCTCCTGTGTATATGGCTACATTCCCTGCTGCCATGTTTGATATCATTGCAGGTATTGTAAAAGGTGATATTCTCTTTATCCCCTTATTCAGCATTACTTCATGCTGTTGCTCCATTACCTCTATACCACCTATACCAGAAGATACAATTACCCCTACTTTTTCTGCATTTTCAGAAGTAATTTCAAGTTTTGAGTCCTCAATCGCCATTTTTGAAGCTGCAATAGCAAATTGTGAATTTCTAGAAAGTTTTTTTAGTTCTTTTTTTTCAATTCCAAAATCTGCAGGATCAAAATCCTTTACTTCGGCCGCAACTTTTACAGGGTTGTCAGTGGCATCAAAAGATTCAATCTTTCCAACTCCAGTTTTACCATCTTTTATTGCTTTCCAAGTTTTTTCTACCCCTGTTCCCAAAGCAGTTACAAGGCCTATTCCAGTTACTACAACTCTTCTCACTTTATCCTTCACCTCTTCATGAAACTTTTTTTATTTTATCGTAAATGAGAGAACCCACTATAATCAGCGGTTTTTTCAATTTTCTATAAATACAATTATAGGGGTAATTAATTACCCCTATAACCTTAAAATATTACTTATTGGATTCGATGTAGTTTACTACGTCTTGAACAGTTTTGATCTTTTCAGCTTCTGTATCAGGAATTTCTACGTCAAATTCTTCTTCAAAAGCCATGATTAGCTCAACTGTATCTAGTGAGTCTGCTCCTAGATCGTCTACGAAGTTCGCCTCAAGAGTTACTTGATCCGCGTCTACACCTAATTGATCTACTACTACTTCTTTGATTTTATCTAACATTCTTTTTCCTCCTTGGATTTTTCATCAATTTTTTCTATTATGATAGTATCAAATTTAATGTGATTTTTCAAGAGTTTTATATCTTAAACCTCCTTAAGGCATCAACATTCCACCATTAACACTTAAAGTCTGACCTGTAATATAGCTAGAAAGGTCAGAGGAAAGGAACAGTACTGCATTTGCGATATCTTCAGGTGTTCCCATTGAACCCATAGGGATGTTTTTTGCAAACTCCTTCTTCACATCTTCGCTCAATACATCTGTCATTTCAGATTGGATATATCCTGGAGCTACAGCATTTACTCTTACTCCTCTTTTTCCTACTTCTTTTGCTAGAGATTTAGTCATTCCTATCATCCCTGCTTTTGAAGCAGAATAGTTAACTTGACCGGCATTTCCCATTAGTCCCACAACTGATGCCATATTGATGATGCTTCCAAATCTTTGTTTTACCATAGTTTTAAAGAAGGCCTGTGTACAGTTGTAAGTTCCTTTGAGGTTGATATTCATAACAAGATCAAAATCTTCCTCTTTCATTCTCATGAAGAGTGTATCTCTTGTAATTCCCGCGTTGTTAACAAGAATATCTATTTTTCCAAACTTCTCAAGAGTTTTGGATGCTAGTTCCGCCATGCTTTCACTTGAAACAACATTTCCAGGAATGAATATAGCCTCTATTCCATATTTTTCAGAAATCTCTTTGGCAGTTTTTTCACCTATTTCTGCAAGTATATCAGTAATTACAAGATTAGCACCAGCCTGTGCCAATTTTTCAGCAACAGCTCTTCCGATTCCTCTTGCAGAACCAGTTATTACTGCCACTTTTCCTTTTAAATCAATCATTTGTTCCTCCTTGTTAAAGGGATTTAATTATTTTATTTTAAAATTCAAAATAAACTTATGCTAGATCCTCTAATTTTTCTATATTTTCGACAACTAATGTCTTGTCAATTTTTCTGATAAGTCCTTTAAGAACTTTTCCAGGACCTATTTCATAGATTTTTTCAACACCCTCAGATTTTAGCTTCTCTACAGTTTCAACCCATCTTACAGGTCCGAAGGTCTGATCATAGAGTTCTTTTTTGATCTCTTCTGCCTCAGTTGTAACTTCTGCAGTTGTATTTGCTACAAGCTTTGCAGTTCCTTCTTTGAATTCATAGTTTTCAACTTCAGCTTTAAGCTTTTCTCCAGCTGGCTTCATAAGTGAAGAATGGAAAGGTCCAGATACAGAAAGTATTAGTGCCCTTCTTGCTCCTGCTTCTTTTAGTGCCTCGCAAGCCTTTTCAACAGCAGCTACCGATCCAGCTATAACTGTCTGTCCTGGTTCATTAAAGTTTACAGCTTCTACTACTCCGTCGATACCTGCTAAGACCTCTTCGATTTTAGGTGCTTCCATTCCTATAATTGCAGCCATAGTACCATTAACTTCGTGAGAAACCGTGTTCATAGTATCGCCTCTGAATGCCGTTAATTTTACAGCATCCTCTAGAGAAAGATATCCTCCAGCTCCTAAAGCAGCGTATTCTCCCACTGAATGTCCAGCTACATAGTCAGCTTTTATTCCTTTTTCTTCCATTAATTTAGAAAGAACAAGACTCATCGCCACAATAGCAGGCTGAGTATATTTAGTCTGCTTCAAGTCCTCTTCAGGTCCTTCAAACATAACTCTTTTAAGGTCCATTTCCATGTTTTCAAAAATTTCATCAAAATATTTTTTAGCCGTTTCATTATTTTCATATAAATCTTTTCCCATCCCAACGTATTGAGCTCCTTGTCCAGGGAAAACAAATGCAATTTTAGACATAAATTCCTCCTTAATTAATTACACGTGTAATCTCAATATATCATAAGGTAAACATGATGTCAACCTCTTAAAAACACTCTGATTTAATAAGCCCACTTTATAACTGTAGAACCGTATGTAAGACCCGCTCCAAACCCTGTAAGGGCGATAAGGTCTCCCTTCTTTACGAGTCCTTTCTCTAGAGCTTCTCCTAGAGCTAGTCCGATAGAAGCTGCAGATGTATTTCCGTATTTATTTAGGTTTATATAAAATTTTTCTACTGGAAGTTTCAATCTTTTTGCAGCAGACTCTATAATTCTTTTGTTTGCCTGATGTGGGAATACCATGTGAAGATCAGTAGTTTCTTTTTCTGCAAGTCTTAGTGCCTCAAGTGTAGCTTTTGGGAGTGCTTGAACTGCAAATTTAAATACATCTTGACCTTTCATTTTTAAAAAAGTTTCTCTATTTTCAACCTCTTCAACTGTTGCCGGTCTCTTAGTTCCTCCAGCAGGCATTCTCAAGATTTCATCATCTTCACCTTCAGATTTTATGTAGCTAGAAAGAATACCATAACCATCTTCTACCTCTCCTACAACTGCTGCTGCTGCACCATCTCCGAAAAGTATACAAGTATTCCTGTCTTGCATGTCTAAAACCCTTGAGAGAGCCTCTGCCCCTATTACAAGTATTTTCTTATACATCCCAGCTTTTATCATTCCAGAGGCTAGTGTGAGCCCATATATGAATCCACTGCACGCAGCCTGTATATCAAAGGCAGCAGCATTGAGTGCACCGATTTTTTTCTGTACTATACAGGCAGTATTTTGTATCAGGTAATCCGGGGTACAAGTTGCCAGTATAACCATCTCAATATCTTCTGGTTTCATTCCAGCTGATTCTAAGGCTTTCTTGGCCGCTTCAGATGCTAAGTCTGAAGTCGCCTGGTCATCAGCTACAAATCTTCTTTCCTCTATACCAGTTCTACTTCTTATCCATTCATCACTTGTGTCCAATTTTTTTTCAAAATCAAGGTTGGTCATAACTTTTTCAGGAACATAGATACCCATACCTAATATTCCTGCACTTTTTACATTCATTCTAGGCCTCCTTATCGATTACTTTCTTAAGTTTCGCTGTTAGATCTGCCTCAGCAAATTTTTCTGCTACTTTTATAGCATTTTTGAATGCTTTCCCATCGGAATTTCCATGAGCTTTTATGGAAATTCCGTTGAGTCCGAGGAAAAGTGCCCCACCATATTCTGATGAATCCATTTTTTCTTTCATTCTTTTGAAAACAGGTTTCAAGAGAAGTGCACCTATTTTCAAAACAAAACTGTTCTTGATCTCTTGTTTTAAAAAATCGAAAACAAATTTTACTACTCCCTCTCCTGTTTTCAAGACAATATTTCCCGTAAATCCATCTGTTACAACTATATCAACTTCGCCTTCCATCATATCACGAGGTTCCATATTGCCCACAAAGTTTATTTTATCATTTTCTTTCATCAGAGTATAGGCTTCTTTTGTAATTTCATTTCCTTTACCCTCTTCTTCACCTATATTGAGAAGTCCTATCTTAGGATTTTTAATGTCTAAAAGTACATCAGCATATACTTTTGACATAAGTGCAAATTGATTTAAAAACTCTGGTTTGCAGTCTGCATTTGCACCTGCATCTAGCATAACAAGGTGACCGTGCTTTGAGGGAAAGATAGTCGTAATCGCTGGTCTCAGTACTCCCTTTATACGTCTTAGCTTCATCTGACTAGATGTCATGAGAGCTCCTGTATTTCCTGCAGATACTATAGCATGGGCTCTCCCCTGTGTTACGCAATCTATGGCAACATTCATTGAAGCTTTAGGCTTCTTCTTCACTGCCATAGCCGGACTCATTTTTTCATGCATCTCTATTATCTCATCAGTATGTTCTATCGATAATCTACTTTTATCATAATTATGCTTTTTTAGTTCTTCATCTATTAAAGCTTTGTCTCCTACAAGTATTATCTCAAGGTGGCTCATTTCATTTATAGCCATTACAGCTCCATTCACCGCCTCCACAGGAGCAAAATCTCCTCCCATAGCATCTAATGCTACTTTCATCTAAACCTCCTAAAATATAAAATCCCTTATCATTCTAACAAAATAAAAAAAAAAAGACAAGATTTTCATCCTGTCTTTTTTTAGAAATTACTCAGCTGCGTTAGCTAATACTTGTTTACCGTTGTAATCTCCGCACTCTAAACATATTCTGTGAGGTCTTCTAGGAGCTCCACATTTGTCACAAGTAGCTAATCCTGTAACTGTTAATCCATCATGAGATCTTCTCATATTCTTTTTAGCTTTAGAAGTTTTCTTCTTAGGTACTGCCATTCTTAGTCCCCTCCTACTCAATTCTTATTTAAATTTAGTTTTTTAATTCAAACAATTTTTTCCATCTAAGGTCTACGCCATCATCTTTATATTTTTCCATCTCTTCCAAACCATCACATTCAGGTTCACACACCGGGTAGGGAGACATTTCCAATATAATTTGCTCTCTGACAAGTCTAGCAACATCAATCTCGCCATCGACGGCTTCTCCTAGTCCCACTTCATCAATCTTGCACTCAGCTTCTAGAGAATTCAAGTACTTTTTAAATGATTTAGATTCTACAAAATTTCCCTGAAACTCTCCGGAAACATCTAAAGATATATCCTTCAAACACCTCACACAGGGTGTTTTCAACTTTGAGCTGTATTCACCACAGACAAAAAAGCCTTTATTTTCAACTTTTGCATAACCTCTGATTTCCACTGGAGCTGCAAGTGTAAGTCCTTCCATTTTACTAACTGTAAATTCAAAGTCAACTCTTTGTTTTTGACTAGCCCTTATTTCCTCTATTTTTATAATCAAGGCTATCCTCCTCATTATAAAACACTCAGTTATTTTACTGATAATTTAGAAAATTGTCAAGTAATTTTTCTTAACAAAGGTTTTAAAACTATTTAGCAGTTCATTCTACCAAAATTTCCATTTTTTTTCAAGCATTCTAAAAAATAATATTCCCGAGAGAAGAAATAAAATCATATGGAATAATTATACTATACGTTAAAAAGAAACTCCATAAGATCTCCATCTTTAACAACATACTCTTTACCCTCAAGCCTTAAGACTCCAGCCTCTTGAGATCCCCTCCAGCCGTTATTTTCTACAAATTCCTCATAGGCCACAACTTTTGCTCTTATAAACCCCTTTTCAAAATCAGTGTGAATCTCTCCAGCAGCTTTAGGAGCAGTATCTCCGATTTTTATTGTCCAGGCCCTCACTTCTTTTACACCAGCTGTAAAATAAGTCTGTAGCCCTAGAAGTTTAAATCCAGCTCTTATCAGTCTGTTAAGCCCTGGTTCTGTCACCCCTAGCTCTTCCAGGAACATGGCTCTGTCCTCTTCCTCCATCTCTTGAAGTTCAGCCTCTACTCTCGCAGAGACGATTGCAACTTCTGCATCTAAGCTTTTAGCATATTCCTTGACCTTTTCTACATATTCATTTCCTGACACAAGGTCATCTTCTGCAACGTTAGCTGCAAACATCATTGGCTTCAGTGTAAGAAACTGATATACCTTAAGCAACTGAATTTCCTCTTCTGAAAAATCTAACGTCTGTAAAAGTTTTGCTTCTTCCAAGTGAGCTTTTGACTTTTCAAGAACCGGCATTATTTTAATCGCATCTTTATTTTTTGCCCTAAAAAGTTTTGACTGTCTTTCAATGGCTCTTTCTACTGTTTCTAAGTCAGCTAGGATGAGTTCTGCATTGATGACCTCTATATCTCTGATAGGGTCTACAGACCCCTCTACATGAACTACGTTTTCGTCCTCAAAGCATCTCACTACCTGGCATATAGCTGCTGTCGATCTTATATTTGACAAAAACTTGTTACCAAGTCCCTCTCCGTTTGCTGCCCCCTTCACAAGTCCTGCTATATCTACAAATTCAACTGTCGCATGTTGAACTCTCTGGGGATTTATTATCTCTGACAGAGCGTCTAGTCTGTTATCGGGTACTGTAACCATACCGATATTCGGTTCGATTGTACAGAATGGATAATTTGCAGCCTCTGCCGCCCCTGCCTTTGTTATGGCATTAAAGAGTGTCGATTTCCCAACATTAGGAAGACCCACAATTCCTATTCCAATCATTAAATTTCTCCTCCTAAAATATCAAAATTTTTCCCATCAATTTTATCACACATTCAAAACTTTGTAAACCTGATCGAATTTCTCCGAAATCTCTCTAAAAAAACTGCCTCTAATGATACTCTGGCAAATGATTTAAGCTAAAAATATGCCTCCGTGGGAAACTATTGAAATATAAGTACAATTTAGTTTTTTATCTTTTCATTATTTTATAAAAAACCTTATCAAACATTAAAATCCCCGGAATACTCCCGGGGATTTTAATGTTCATTTATTTCACTATAAGAGTTTCTCCTGTCATCTCTGCAGGTTTTTCTATGTTTAATATATCTAACATAGTTGGTGCCAGATCAGCTAATTTACCGTCTTTTACCTTAGCATTCTTATACTTGTTTGAAACAAGTAAGAAAGGTACATCGTTTGTTGTATGAGCCGTGAAAGGTACGTGAGTTGTAGGGTCTTCCATAAGATCTACGTTTCCATGGTCTGCCGTAACAAGAAGTGCCCCGTCTTTTTGGATTACCTTATCGGCTACCTTCCCTAGACATTCATCCACAACTTCTATAGCTTTCTTAGCAGCTTCGTAGACACCTGTATGTCCTACCATGTCAGGATTTGCAAGATTCACAACCACTACATCGTAAAGATCATTCTCAAGAGCCTCTACCAGCCCCTCAGTTACTTCATAAGCCGACATTTCAGGCTTAAGATCATATGTAGCAACCTTAGGTGATGGTACAAGCTTTCTCTCCTCGCCTTCATACTGCGCCTCTTTTCCCCCGTTAAAGAAGAAAGTTACATGAGCATACTTTTCAGTTTCAGCTGTTCTAAGCTGCTTAAGTCCGGCTCTAGATACAACTTCACCGAAAGTATTAATAAGCTCTTCATCTGTATAAACCACTGCAGCCTCTATACTAGAATCATACTGTCTCATACACGTAAACTTAACACCGAGATACTCTCTTTCAAATCCTGTGAACTCTTTGTCATTTATAGCTCTAGTTATCTGTCTTGCCCTGTCTGGTCTGAAGTTGAAGTTGATGAAAACATCTCCCTCTGAAAGTTGCGCTCCTTCTACAATAACACTCGGGATCACAAATTCATCTGTTTCTCCCTTGGCGTAGGCTGCTTCAACTGCAGATTCTGCAGATTCTGCTTTTACCCCTTCTCCCTTAGCTATTGCGTCATATGCCAGCTTAGTTCTGTCCCAGTTTGTATCTCTATCCATAGAAAAATATCTTCCAGAAACAGTAGCAATCTTACCTACTCCGATATCTTTCATTTCATTTTCTAATGTCTTGGTATAACCTATAGCCGACTGAGGTGGTGTATCTCTTCCGTCTAGAAATGCGTGAACATATACTTTCTCAAGATTATACATCTTTGCCATTTTTATAAGCCCTACAAGGTGGTCTATATGAGAGTGCACACCTCCGTCTGACAGAAGTCCTCCTAGATGAAGTGCCTTTCCACTCTCTTTCGCAGAAGAATAGGCCTCTTTCAAAATTTCATTTTCAAAAAACTCTCCATCTTTTATATCCTTACTTATTTTTACAAGGGGCTGATACACGACTCTCCCGGCCCCGATATTTAGATGCCCGACTTCGGAATTTCCCATCTGTCCTTCAGGAAGACCTACAGCCTCTCCTGATGCTTTCAGCCTTGAGTTAGGATATTCTGATATCAACTTATTGAATACTTTAGGATTTACTTCTCTGATGGCATTCTTTTGGTCTAAATTGTCGTTTAGCCCCCAACCATCTAAAACCATTAAAACTACGGGTTTTCTACTCATGATTCACCTCTCCTATTCAAGAATTAAGTGGTGCCATATTTTTTAAAATACAACACCACTTTCTGGTTGGTTAAATACTATTTAACTCCTGCTTCCACTATTTTAGAAAAACTAGAAGCTTCTAATGATGCTCCACCTACAAGTCCTCCGTCTATATCCGTCTGACCCATCAGCTCTGCAGCGTTGTCAGCCTTCATAGATCCTCCATACTGGATTGTGATCTCTTCTGCTACTTCTGCTCCAAACATATCAGCTAAGAAGTTCCTTATAGCCTTATGAGTTTCCTGAGCCACTTCAGGAGTAGCTGTTTTACCAGTCCCTATAGCCCATACTGGTTCATAGGCTATTACTACTTTTGCAGCTTCTTCAGCAGTAAGACCAGCCATCCCGCCTTGTAATTGCTTTTTGTTAACTTCGTCAGTCCTTCCACTTTCTCTGTCTTCTAATTTTTCCCCTATACAAAGGATAGGAGTTAGTCCGTTTTTAAGAGCAGCTTTCACCTTTTCGTTTATGAATTCATCACACTCTTTGTAATATTCTCTTCTTTCAGAATGACCTAGAATTACATATTTAACCCCTATAGAAGTTAACATGCTTGGTGCTATCTCTCCTGTAAATGCACCAGATTCATTTGGGTTCATGTTTTGTGCAGCTATTTCGATGTTCGATCCCTCTACAGCTTTCACTGCATCTGAAAGTGCAGTAAAAGGTACACCTAAAACTATACCTACATTGCTCATTCCCTTTACCAATTCTTTTAACTCTGTCAGCATCGCCACCGACTCTGAGTTTGTTTTGTTCATTTTCCAGTTTCCTGCTACGATTGTTCTTCTCATTAATATACCCCCTAATAATTATAACTTCTCAAAGAAATTCTAACACATTCAATGGCTTTTTTCAATTTATGCATATGATTATATTTTAACCCCATTGTGTTCTATTTTTACTATTTAAATGGATATCGGCATTTTTCTCCCAAAATAGAGGTTTGAACTATACCCGCCCTTAGCAAGATATTCTATATATCTGCAAGGTATAAAAATAGATTTTATCTGAAACCTTTTTTTCATATTTCTGTAGTCTTTCTAAGGTTTAAAGCTTTATTTAGTGATAAGTCTATCCTATTGCAAAAAAATTATGAGTGGTAAAAACCACCCATTTATGCAAATTTTCTATCTCTCATCTCTTCTTTCAGGATGTTTTCATAATATCCCTCTATATTTTCTTTTAGCTCCATCAAAAGGTCGCTCATTTCATATTCGAGGATCTCCTGCAGGGTATAGGTGTCTTTTGACTCCATCGCCTGGGATATGCTGCTCATGCACCCGTCATAGTCCTCTATTATAGCGTCAAAATCTTCATACAAAAGATCTAGTGCTGTATTTTCCTTTATAGACATAAGGATGTTGTATATCCAGTCCAGTCCCGCCACCACTTCAAAGGAGACACTGATCATCCTTAGGTCATTCTCTACTTCCATCTCAAGATCTAGGAGATCTATGGTCTCGAAATATTTTTCAATGTAAATTTCCATATCGGAAATGGCCTCTAATATTATGGATTTAGGGCTCTTTGTTAGAATTTCAACAACTTTTATTTTTTCTCCCCCCACCATGTTATTTTCAGCCAGTAGCTCTCCGTTTACATAGATGTTATAGAGCATTTTACCCTCTTTTTCCAGCAATCTATTGACCTCTTCTATTACCAGTCCTAGAGTTTTAAAATCTTTTTTTTCAAAATCTATTTTTTTATTATCTATCAATATATCCATAATATTTACTCCCATCTAAAAAGATACCTTGTTATTCACTGCTGTTTTAGCTGCTGCTAAAGAGAAAACCAAAATCTTTTTAGGCTCCCCGCAGGATTTTAAAATTTTTGTAAGCTCTCTTACTGTACTTCCTGTGGTAACTATGTCATCTATCACGAGAATCCTTTTCCCACGAACCTTCAAGCTGCCTTCAAAACTATTTTTTATATTTTCTTTCCTCAGTTCTTCGTCAAGCAACTGGTGCATTGGTCTTGTATTTTTAACTCTTTTAACAGATTCATAGGGTATATCCAAATATTCTAAAATATCTTCTACCTGATTAAATCCTCTTTCTCGTTTCCTTTTTATGCTTATAGGTACAGGCAGCACAATATCTATTTTTTCAAACTTTATAATCTCTCTCAGATATTTTCCAGTTAAATCTCCCAAAATTTGGCTTATATATCTCCTGTTCTGAAGTTTAAAAAAACCAATCAGTCTTTTTATATCTCTGTCATAATCAAAAATATAATAAAAATTTCCAGCGTTTCTAAGTGATATTTTCCTCTCCAATTTCTTATAACATTTGTGACAAAGATACCTGTACTTTTTTTCAGATTTTTCACCACATAAAATACAGCTATTTGAAAAGAAAAAATCTCTAATATTCAGGTTTAAGCTCTTCATCCTTATCCAACACCTTTGCAGAATACATCTCAGTGTAGCCACAGTTGAGACATATCTTGAGATAATATGTACCAAGCTCAAGTTTCAATCCAGGCGTTTTTTCTGCACAAAATGTTGTCCTCACTTGATATTTTTCATTGCCGCATTTAAGACATTTAAAATCCAATATTATCCCCCCAAATTACATTTCTATTCCATATAAGCTCTTCCCTATTGAAACTTATAAGGTCAAATCTAAACTCTGCATCCTTTAGATTTTTTTCCTGGATATATTTCATTGCAGTCAGGTATATCCTTCTTTGTTTTCTTGCATCTACAGAATCTATTCCACTTCCAAATCTATTGCTTTTTCTATATTTAACCTCCACAAAAATAGTGAGTTTATTTTTCTCCACTATAATATCTATCTCCCCGTACTTACTCCGAAAATTTTTGTCAAGGAGAGTATATCCCTGCTTTTTTAAAAATTCAAGTGCCTTAGCCTCATATATATCGCCCTTTTCCCTGTTATGCATACAATTTCAGCCCCTTAATATTACAAGGATATTCTTTTATAAATTATATACTATTTAACCATGTATTTCAAATAATCTGCTAAAAAAGAGTGGGCTTCAGTATATTTCCTAGAAAACTTTTTCTGTGACACTGACAGGCTCCATTTTTAAGTACAGCTTCCCTGTGCTGTTTTGTTCCATAGCCTTTATGTTTTGCAAATCCATATTCAGGATATTTTTCATCATACTTCACCATGATCTTGTCTCTTGTCACCTTTGCAATTATAGATGCCGCCGCTATAGCCAGACTTTTCCCATCTCCTTTTATTATAGGGATTTGTTTGCCATTATACTCTCTTATTTTGTGATTACCATCGATCAGAGCATTTTCAAAAGATATCCCTTCTTCTGTAATATCCTCTATAGCCTTCCTCATCCCCATAAATGTTGCGTTTAAAATATTATAGCTGTCTATATCTTTTTCACTTATGATCCCTACTCCCACATGGCAGTTTTCAATTATAACATCGAAAAGAAGCTCTCTTTTTTTCTCACTTAATTTTTTAGAATCATTTATCATATCAAATTCTTTTACATATTTTTTTATCTTTACAGCTGCTGCTACTACTGGTCCTGCAAGGGGCCCTCTCCCTGCCTCGTCCACACCTATTATATCACCGTATTCCATGTCAAACTCATACATACTGTTCAAGTGGATTCCCCCTAAATATTTACTTTATTAATATCCAAGCCTGTTTTTTTTGCTGCATTTTTAAAATCTTCAGGTATCTCCCCAAATACTGTCATCTTTTCTCCGCTTAAAGGATGGTGAAATTCTAGCCTGTAAGCGTGAAGCATCTGTCTTTTGCATATTTTACTAGGCTTACCATAGACCTCGTCTCCCAGTATAGGATGGTTCATATTTTTCATATGAACTCTTATCTGGTGGGTTCTTCCGGTCTCTATATTCACCTCTACAAGGGAAAAATCACCAGCCTCGTCTAAAACCCTGTAATTTGAAATCGCATTTTTACCATTTTTCTGAACTACCGCCATTGTTTTTCTGTCCTTGGGATTTCTTCCTATAAGGGTCTCTATTCTTCCCTCTTTTTCAGAAAATATCCCCTTACATATGCAGATATAAGTTTTTGAAATATCTTTATTTTTAAACATATCCGATAATTTCAGATGTGCAGAATCGTTTTTTGCTATTACTATAAGGCCGCTGGTATTTTTATCTAGTCTGTGAACAATCCCTGGTCTTATTATTCCGTTTATGTTAGACAGGTCTTTTACATGGTACATAAGGGCGTTTACTAGGGTTCCAGAATAATTACCCGGAGCAGGATGGACAACCATATCCGGGTCTTTGTTTATTATTATGAGGTCCCTGTCTTCATAAACCTTCTCTATGGGGATGTCTTCAGATTCTATGTCCAATACCTCATCCTCAGGTATCCTCACAAGAACCTTTTCATTCCCTTTTAATTTATTTCCACTCTTAACCTTTTCTTTTCCGTCTATAATTATATCTCTTTGCTCTATCAGCTTCTGAATATAGGATCGTGTCAGGTAATCAAAAGATTCATTTACAAAGGCATCCAACCTTTTCCCTCTATCGCTGTTCTCTGCATAAAGAGTCTCTTGCTCCTTATAGTTTTTCATTGTTCACCTCTTTACTTTTATAAGAATTTAGTTTATTATAATCTGATAATGCTAATTTTATGATAGGTTTTTTTAATCTTGCTTACTTTTAACCATAATCAACGTCAGGAGAATATCAACAATGGTCAGATTAAACAATTATATCATTAAACTTTTAAAAAATAAACTTAATAGAACAGATATATACAAGAGTAAGCTCATACTTTTAAATAAGGGAAAGTTTGCAAATGCCTATGTTTTTAGATATTCTCAGGGAAATACAGATCTCACAATAAAGGATTTTTCCCACTGCCCGTGGCCTGTGAGAATAACTATCGGAATAGTTATGGCAAAATTTGAATACGAGACACTCAAACTCCTAGAAGGTACTCCAGGTGTCACTTCAGAAGCCTTTCTCCTGGGAAGATACACAGTGGCTTTTTCTTATGTCAAAGGAACTCCCTTAGCTGAGATTCAAAAGAAGGATATTAAACTCCCTAAGGAATTTTTTATAGAATTAGAAAAAAGAATCCGGGAGATACACAAGAAAAACCTTGTACACTTAGACTTGAGAAACTTGGGAAACATTATAAAAGGAGAAGACGGGAACCCCTATATAATCGACTTCCAGTCTAGTCTCGGCACAAAATATCTCCCAAAAAAATTTAGAAAAATACTAGAGGATTCTGATATTTCTGGAGTTTATAAATCCTGGAATCTGATTTGTTCAGAAAAACTTGACCCAGAAAAAGAAAAATTCCTTGAAAATTTCAACAAGATAAGAAAAATCTGGATTTTCAAAGGATATCCACTGCAAAGAGCCATAAGAAAAATAAAAAGAAAAATATATAAAATTTAAGAATAAGCCTAAAGACCCAGTTTTAATTTTAGAGACTGGGTCTTTTAATTTTCAATTTTTATCTTCCACATCATAAATTGCAACAAACAAAAAGCCCCTGAATTTCAGAGGCACTGTTAAATAAAATTTATTTTTTTGTGAAATATCTTTCAAGAAGACCTTTAAATGCTTTTCCGTGTCTAGCTTCATCTTTTGCCATCTCATGCACTGTATCGTGAATAGCGTCAAATCCAAGTTGTTTTGCTCTTTTAGCTATATCAAATTTACCTGAGGTTGCTCCGTATTCAGCTTCTACCCTTCTTCTAAGGTTTTCTTCCGTTGAGTCAGTAATTACCTCTCCCAAAAGTTCTGCAAATTTAGCAGCATGTTCAGCCTCTTCAAAAGCGATTCTTTTGTAAGCCTCTGCCACTTCTGGGTACCCCTCTCTGTCTGCAACTCTCGACATAGCAAGATACATTCCTACTTCTGTACACTCTCCAGAAAAATGGGCTCTTAGATCCCCTATAATCTGCTCGTCACCACAGGCGAGGCCCTCTCCTAAAATATGTTCAGTTGCCCAAACCATCTCTCCAGTTTCTTTTATCTCTTCAAATTTATCTTTTCCCGCCCTACATACAGGGCATACCTCTATACCTGCGTCTAAAACCTCTCCACATACTGTACATCTAAATTTTGACATTGTATCCTCCCTTTCTATTTTTCATTTTTGTTATCATTACATTTTTGTGTTCATGTCAGAATTATATCCTTGGATATACTTTTTGTCAATAGATTTTTTTAATTTTATACAAAAAAAACGAGAAAGCTCTGCTCACTCGTTTTTATGCAATTAAGCTAACAAGATATTTCTGAGAAGATCATGATTGACTCTGCCGTCCAAATCCAGTTTTTTTATGGTTGTTATTATCGCTCTTACAACTTTAAGATATTCCTGAGGTTTCTCTTTTGGAGTTATCACAAGGAATACTATGTCTACAGGCTTCCCGTCTGGAGAATCCCACTCAACAGGATTTTTAATAAGCCCGCATACACATATGGTCTCACTAACCTCGTCTGTTCTGCAGTGAGGTATAGCCACTCCCTTTCCGAGAGAGGTACTTGCCAACTTCTCCCTCGCCATTATGGCATGGGCGACCTCATGAATATCTTTTATAACACCTTTTTTCCCTACTATCTCTGCCAGATTGTTTATGGCTTCCTCTTTATTTCCAGCTTCAAGTTCTACAACATTTCCTGTGAGTATCTCTTCTATTGAAAAATGGTCTGACTTTTTTTCAGATGTACTTTGGATACTTTTAATATATTCTTTCCATTTTAGAAGCGTTCTTTCTGAGAGCCAGGCTCCTCCGATTTCAAATATTACTAAGGCCGGGATGATGGTATTAAATATTATTTCCCCACCGTGCCCCTTTAATACTGTAGCTACTAAAATAGTTTCCACTGCTGCCATTCCAGCCTGGGGAAGCATAAGCTTTGGCAGACTGTTTGTTATCTGTTTTTCTTGTTTTGTGGCATAGCACCCTATCCACGTACCTATAAATTTAGCCGAACCTCTTACAATGAGATATCCAACTACATATATAAAGGTCTCCTTGGAGAAAGTCTCCAGTTTCACACTTGCACCTATGAGGGCAAAGAAAAAAAGATTTAATGCTGGCATTATATTACTTAGCTGCAGAGAATGAAATATTGCGTGGAAATGATAATTTGATACCAGTGCTCCTGCTACAACTGCAGTAACAAGAAATGGAACGTGAAAGTGCAGTGCCGCTGCAGATCCAACTGCTACGAATCCAACAACTATAAAGAATAATTCAATAGAGGGCATAGGACCGTAAAAACTATCTACATCTACCTCAAGCCCCTCTTCGCTTTTTACCTTTCCAGGTTTTACCGTAAACTTAAGAAGGAGAAATATAATCCACCCTATAAAGAAGGCAAAGACCAGTTCTCTCACTACTTCATAAGCCAGGTGCCCGATTGAAAGTGATTCCCCCTCCATGGTCATAACGGCTATCCCAAGGAACACCGAGAAAAATACAACCTCGATGATATCATCTAAAACCACTATGTTTGCTAGTAAATTTTTGAGTTTTCCTTCTACCTTCAGTTTGTTCATTAGAACAAAGGTTAGTGCAGGGGCAGTTGCTATACCTATAGATCCCACCACAAGGGAGTTTACAGCTGTGAAATTAAACACTTTCCAGAACACGAGAGAAAGTGACAGCCATGTAAGTAGTGCCTGTCCCACACAGATTATAGTGGCCTTAATTCCTACTTTTTTTAGTCTGTCAAAATGCAGTTCCTCTCCAAGGGAAAATGCTATTACTCCCAGAAAGAAGAACACAAAAAAATGACTTTCCTCTATAACCAGAGAGTAACTTTCAAACCCATGGCTATAGAGTTCTTCCATTTTATTAAAAAAAGATGCCGACCTTACAAATTCATTTCTTACTACCCAGTCATGAACCAAAAACCAAAAGTGAGGCCCTATGAGCATTCCACCTATTATCTGACCAATCGTCTCACCTATATTTAGCTTTTTGGCAAGAACTCCAACTGCATAAGCTCCCAATATCAGCATACCTATTGCCAGTATCTGAACCTTCATAAATTCTAATCCCATTTTTTCCTCCTATATTTTTGTTTATATTAAAAGGATTCAATTCAAAATTATTTTTTTAATCACACTACTATAATACTTTATTTATAGGGTGTTTTTCAATATATATTTAACAATGTTTAATAAGAATTATCATAATCAATTATTCCGCTGTTTTTTTTGAAAAGTTTTTAAGAGTATAGTTTATAATAGAGTTATTTTCAATGTTTTTTACAAAATCCCCTTTCACAAATTATCATAACAGACCAAATACAGTGCATATTTCAAAGAACAATCCAAAGAAAACTTCATGTCTCATACTCAAATTTTTTGGAAATAAAAAAAGGTAGCTGCAAAGTCTACCTTTCCTGCTTTATTTCTGTCTAGCCCATATATAAATAACAAGGGCAAAGTGAGCTAAGGCCATAAGGGGAACGCCGTATTTAAAATACCATTTTCTTGTTTTATGATTAAAAAACTTCATGCTTACAAGGGCCCCTATACTTCCTCCAAATAAGGCCATAAGAATGAGCCTTAGTTCAGAAACTCTGTCTCTGTCATTTTTAGCCTGTACCTTGTCAAAGGAATATACAATAAATGTAGAAATATTCATTACGGCCAGAAAAATAAAAAGTATTTTTAAAAAAGTAATTTCCATCAGTTTTCTCCTTTAAATAATTTTATAAGTTATTTTAATATACATCAAAATAATTTTTTTTCAATATTTTCTTTTATTTCTATCAGATAAATTTACTGAAGGCCTCAATAATCAAGGATTTTAATTTTATTGCGGCTCTATAATATTAATGGGGGGATAAATTAAAAAAGCATACAAAATCTGATATCATAAGAATTGTCTAGAGACTTACGATGGAGGTTTTGTATGCATAATAATGCATATCACTAATTTACTTGGATTAGAAGGGGTTATGATTTTTTCTTTCAACTTATAATATCCAATTTTTAATCTGCCATATTTTTTTATCCAATGTCAAATCTATCAGCATTCATTACTTTGGTCCATGCAGCAACAAAATCATTAATGAATTTTTCCTTTGAATCATCTGATGCATAAACTTCTGCAAATGCTCTAAGTTGAGAGTTTGAGCCAAATATTAGATCAACACGTGTAGCTGTCCATTTTACCTCTCCTGTTTTAAGGTTACGACCTTCAAATATGTCTCTGTCATTTTCAGTTGGTTTCCACATGGTATCCATATTTAATAAATTAACAAAAAAATCATTTGTAAGAGTTCCAGGTTTATCAGTAAAGACGCCATATTTTGATTCTCCGTAGTTAGTATTTAAAACTCTCATCCCCCCAACTAAGACTGTCATTTCAGGAGCTGTAAGAGTTAGCAGCTGAGCTCTATCTAGTAGTAACTCTTCTGCACAAACTGAATATTTTTTCTTTTGATAATTACGGAAACCGTCAGATGCAGGTTCTAGTACAGTAAATGAGTCTATATCAGTTTGTTCCTGCAACGCATCTGTTCTTCCAGGAGTGAAAGGTACTGTTATTTCCACACCTGCATCTTTTGCTGCTTTTTCAATTCCTGCACCACCTGCAAGAATTATTAAATCTGCTAATGATACTTTTTTATTGCCGGTTTGTGATCTATTAAATTTATTTTGTATTTCTTCAAAAATTTCGATAGTTTTTTCTAATTTTTCAGGTTCATTTGATTGCCAGTCTTTTTGAGGTGCAAGCCTAATACGGGCCCCATTTGCTCCTCCGCGTTTATCAGATCCTCTAAATGTTGATGCTGATGACCAAGCTGTAGAAACCAACTGAGAAACAGAGATTCCTGAATTTAACAGTTGATCTTTTAACTCTCTTATATCCTTTTCATTTACTAATTCATGATTTACCGTTGGAACAGGATCTTGCCATATTAACTCTTCTTGCGGAACTTCAGGACCAAGGTAACGCGAACGAGGACCCATGTCACGATGTGTTAACTTAAACCAAGCACGTGCAAAAGCATCTTCAAATTCTTGAGGGTTTTCTAAAAATCTTTTCGATATTTTATTGTAAACGGGATCCATTCTAAGAGCTAAATCTGCAGTTGTCATCATTGGTTTGAATTTTTTGGATGAATCATGAGCTCCAGGGACTGTCGCTGATTCTGGATCACTGGGCACCCATTGGTAAGCTCCTGCCGGACTCTTGACCAGATTCCAGTCGTATTTATAAAGTGTTTCTAAATAACTATGATCCCATTTAATTGGTGTAGGATTCCAGGCACCTTCAATACCGCTTGTAATAGTATCATCACCTTTTCCACTTCCAAAACTGCTTTTCCATCCAAGTCCCATCTCTTCAATAGGTGCTGCTTCCGGTTCAGGGCCAACATGAGTTGCAGGACCAGCTCCATGGCATTTACCAAAAGTATGCCCTCCTGCAATAAGTGCAACTGTTTCTTCATCGTTCATTGCCATCCGAGCAAATGTTTCCCTAATATCTTTTCCTGACGCTAAAGCATCCGGCTCTCCGTTGGGTCCTTCAGGATTAACATAAATCAATCCCATTTGTACTGCTGCTAGGGGATTCTCTAACTCACGGTCACCTGAGTAACGTTTATCACCAAGCCACTCACTTTCTGCTCCCCAATAGATATCCTCTTCCGGCTCCCATACATCTTCACGTCCACCTCCAAATCCGAATGTCTTAAATCCCATTGATTCAAGTGCACAGTTCCCTGCAAGGATAATAAGATCAGCCCATGAAATCTTTGCTCCATACTTCTTTTTAATCGGCCATAATAATCTCCGTGCTTTGTCAAGATTAGCATTATCAGGCCAGCTATTTAAAGGAGCAAATCGCTGAGTCCCTGAACCGGCTCCTCCACGACCATCTCCCATACGATATGTTCCGGCACTATGCCAACTCATTCTAATAAAAAGTGGTCCATAGTGACCATAATCAGCCGGCCACCAATCTTGTGAATCAGTCATCAGTGCATAAAGGTCCTCCTTAACTGCTTTTAAATCCAACTGCTTAAAATTCTCTCGATAATTAAACTTCTTATCCATAGGACTGATCATTTCAGAGTTTTGATGAAGAATTTTAAGATTCAACTGATTTGGCCACCAATCTCGATTAGATGTTCCACCCATTGCAGATCTCCCCATTTTACCTGTCACCGGACACTTACTATTTCCGCTCATAATTTCCTCCTTTATTTTAAGATGATTTAATTTTATGGTTTCTCTTTAAATTTTAAAAGTTTGTAAAATAATATTCATGCCACTTACTATAGTCTAGTTTAGAAAAATTCATCCTTTGCTTTTTAAGCTCTTTCTCTGTTCTTAGTATCATATATTCATTGACAGGCTCATCATCACTTAAAAATTTCAGCAGTTCTTTAAAATGATTTTCATCAAAGCAGTGAAACATAGTGTAAATAGAATAATCCCAATTTTGATATGTTGTTCTTCTATAACAATGACTTATGTTTTTCGTATTTGCTAGTTTTTCAGCAAACTCATCAATTTTATCCTTATGAACACTCCATAAAACAAGGGCGTTGTATTTATAGCCCAATTTTGTTTGGGACACGATACCACCAATTTTTCTTATTACTCCACTTTCTTTATAGTCTAACAATTTTTTCAAAAGTTTTTTTTCAGAAATATTAAACTCTTCGGATAATGCATGAAATGGTCTGCTATTAATTGGAAGTGGTTGTTTTAATCTTTCAATAATTCTTATATCTTCAGATTTTAATTCCATTTTACTTTTTTCTTTTCTAATCTGAACTTCTTCAAATTTAAATCCACTGTAATCATTGGTATTTGCATCAACTACAAAATTAAGTTTATATTTTTTTTCAGGTTTAAGTAGCATATAATCTTTTATTTTTGCCATCTCTAGAATTTTTTTTGTTGTTTCTTCAACTTCATAACTATTTGGTTCTAATATAGTAAACCACATATTGAACTCGTTCATTCTAAGATAATTATGAGTAACCCCCGGATGGGAGTTAATAATCTCAGCTACACTGTCTATCTCCTCAAATGGAACTTTTATTGCAACCAAAAGACCATTAAAATTTAAATATGAACTATCTATACTTGCACCAATATATCTAAGAACTTTTTCATCTTTTAGCTTTTTCAATCTTGATAGAGTCTCTTCTTCACTTATCTCTAAAATACTTCCAATTTTTCTATAAGGAGTTTCAGTAATTTCAAAACCTGTCTGCGTAATATTCAAAAGTTTTTTATCAATATTATCCAATCACAATCAGCTCCCTTCAGGAATATATATGCACATAGGTTCTGCTTCAAGGTAATCATTTCTTAAAGAAAAAGCTCTTGCCCTACATCCTCCGCAGTTATATATATATTCACATTTTCCGCATTTCCCCTTATACAAGTCATAGTTTCTAAGCTTATTAAACAACTCTGATTCTTGCCATATTTCTGTAAAATTATAACTCTTTTTTCTTAGATCACCTGCTTCTTCCTCCATAAAGCCACATATTTGGACTTTTCCGGTATGAGAAATGAAGTAAAAACTCTTTCCTCCCAGACAGCCTTTTGATAATGGTCTTTTCAGTTCACTTACTTTTTCATTTTGTAATACTATTCTATTAAACATCGGAGCACATGTTGGATGAAAAAACATCCTGCTCTCTTTTTTCGTTTTATATACCCAATTTAAAACCTCTTCATATTGATTAGGTGAAATTTCTTGTTCTTTCATACTTTTCCCCCTTCCTACAGGAACCAGAAGAAAAGGATGAAAAGCTTTTGCTCCTAAATCAATAGCTAATTTATGAATATCGCCCAATTCTGAAATATTATTTTTATGAACTGTGGTATTAATTTGAAAATCCAGCCCATTTTCTTTAGCACATTTTGCTGCTTTCACAACTCTATCAAATGCACCTTTTTTACCTCTCAACTTATCGTGAGTATCTGGATTAGACCCATCAATACTCAAGCTTATAGTTTTAATTCCGGATTTTTTAATTTTATCAACAGAATCTATATCTAGCATATAACCGCAAGGGGCCATAACCATTTTAAGTCCCAACTTATTTCCATAAGCTGCTATCTCATAAATATCTTCTCTAAGCATGGGTTCTCCACCAGTTAATATAACAATAGGTTTACTGAGAGTAGATATACTTTCAAGTATTTTACATATCTCTTTAAAACTTAATTCATTATCAAATTTTTCTTTAGAAGCTCCTGCTCTACAATGACTACAATTCAAGTAGCAAGAACGTGTTACTTCAAAGGCTATTATTCTAGGAAGATACTCTGATTTTTCTCTGTTATTCTCCATATCCAATCTCCTTATCTGTCAAATAGCATGCTGGATCTTCATCCCAGATGTCGCCATTTTTTACTGAGGCTCTAACTCTAAAGTTTCCATTACATACATTGATCCATTTGCATTTAGAGCATCTTCCTTTTAGATATTGTTTTCGATTTCTTAATTTTTTCATTTGTGGTTCTGTTTCATCTTTCCAGATCTCGCTAAAAGGTTTTTTCTTTATATTTCCAAAGGAATAATCTCTCCAAAATTGATCTGCATAAACTTCTCCATCCCAGGATATACAGCCAATTTTTATTCCTGAATTATTTCCTCCATTTAATTTTAAAAGTTCAAAAACTTTATCTGCTTTTGCTCGATTTTCTTCTTTCATTCTTAAATATAGATATACACCGTCAGCATGATTATCAACAGTTAGTACTTCTGTTTTTAGATTGTTATCATACAATTCTTTGGTTTTATCTATTATTGTATCCACAACTTCTCTTGTTTCACTATGTGTTAAATCTTCATCAATAATCTCTTTTCCTTTTCCTGAATAAACTAAATGATAGAAACAGATTCTAGGGATTTTTTTTTCAGCAACCAAGTCAAACATATCAGGAATCTCTTTAAAGTTTTTTCTCGTTATTGTGAATCTAAAGCCTACCTTAATCCCTAATTCTAAACAATTATCAACACCCTGCATAGCTAGATCAAATGCATTTTCATTATTCCTAAATTCATTATGCATTGATCTTAAGCCATCCACACTAATTCCTACATAAGATACACCTATATTTTTTATCTTTTCAGCAACTTTCTTTGTTATCAAAGTCCCGTTTGTAGAGATAACAACTCTCATTTTCAGCTTTTTTGCATATTCCATCAACTCAAAAATATCAGTTCTATATAGTGGCTCTCCTCCAGAAAATAAAACAACAGGAACTCCATACTTTGAAAGATCTTCCAAAAGCCCTTTGCCTTCTTCTGTAGATAACTCATTAAAAGCAGTTTTTTTATTTGATTCCGAGTAACAGTGAATGCAATTTAAATTACATTGTTTAGTAACATTCCAGACTACAATGGGTCTTTTATCTTTTGAGAATTGCAATAGCTTAGAAGGAGTCGACTTATTAGAATGATATCTTAATAGATCAGATGGTTCTATTTGATCACAATATAACTTTGATATTCCAATCATAATTAATTCCTTTCCATTTCTTTAGTATTTAATATTTACTTTTACCTACCTAACACCTACCTAAAAAAAGGGTATTTCCTTTTAATTAATATGTCTTGAATTGTATAATCAACTGCAAAAAAAAACATAGATATTTCCTTGGTATAATGTATGTGCGACCAAACATTAAAAAGGAATATCTATGAGTTACAGATATTTTACCATTGATGAAAGAGAAAATATATTGAAATTTTTAGCACTAGGATTAACTTATGATCAAATAGCCAACGAGCTCAGAAAACACAAATCCAGCATAAGCATATCAACATTACTTCTCACCAATATCTTAGTAAAAATCACTTTTTACGGTAGGAAAGAGCTTCTAAAATATCCCCCCTATTTATAGACTCTCTGTTTTCCAGGTCAGCTATTGTCCTGGCAACTTTTAGAGTTTTATCATAACTTCTGGCAGATAGACCCAGACTTTCAATGGCACCTTTCAAGAGTTTCATGCTCTCACTGTCTAGCTTACAGTATTTTTTTATATCTCTTTGGGTCATATTTGAGTTTAGTTTCCCTTCCCCCATTCTGGTAGCCTGCTTTTTCCGGCCAGACTCCACTCGCTTTTTTATAGTTTCTGAAGACTCCCCTTCCCCATACTGCAGTAGCTCTTCTGTTTTTAATTTTTTCACTTCCACATAAAGGTCCATTCTGTCAACAATGGGTCCTGAGATTTTCTTCTTATAGTTATTTATCTGATGCTGAGTACAGGTGCATTTTCCTCCCTCTTCAAAAAGCAAGCCACAATTACATGGGTTGCTAGCTAATATCAAAATAAAGTCGGTGGGGAAATCAACCCTGTAAGAAGCCCTTGTAATGGAAATTTTTCTATCCTCTACCGGCTGTCTCAAGGTTTCCAGGACATTTTTAGGAAATTCTGTAGCCTCATCTAAAAAAAGCACCCCTGTATGAGCCAAAGTTATCTCTCCAGCCTTAGGAACCCTACCTCCCCCTACCAGTGCAACAACCGATGATGAGTGATGAGGATTTCTAAAGGGTCTTCTGTTCACAATGGGAAAATCCCCATCTAAAAGTCCGTTGCTGCTGTATATCTTGGTAGATTCCACTATCTCTTTCTGGGTCATCCTTGGCATGATTGTAGGAAGTCTTTTGGCCAGCATTGATTTCCCTGATCCTGGGCTTCCGACCATAAACAGATTATGTCCTCCTGTCGCTGATATTTCAAGAGCTCTTTTAGCAGCATACTGCCCCTTTACCTCTTTAAAGTCAAAACTATAGCTATTTTCTTTGTATTCATCTGTAAACTGCTCATCATAACTCTGGATTTTACCATCATCAATGAATTCTAGTACCTCTCTCAAACTTCTCACAGGGACAACCTCTATACCCTCTATCATTACAGCTTCCCTCATATTTTCCCTGGGAATGACTATCCCCCTCATCCCCTTTTCCTTTGCACATATGACTGCATTTATGACTCCACTAGTTCTTTTTACACCCCCTCCTAAAGACAGCTCCCCTATAAACATGTAGTCTGAAAGTCTAGTATCGTCTTTTATGTAGCCAAAAGACCTCATTATCCCTATGGCTATGGGAAGGTCAAACTGAGGTCCTTCTTTTTTTATCCCTGCAGGAGAAAGGTTCACAAGTATTCTTTTGGGATTCATACTAAAACCGCAGTTTTTGATTGCAGCCTTTACCCTTTCACGACTTTCTGATATTGCTGCATCTGCAAGACCAACTATATTAAATACCGGCAGCCCGTTGCTTATATCAACTTCCACTTCCACCTGGTACGGATCTATTCCCAGGAAACCTGAACTCAAAACTTTCGCAAGCATTTCATCACCCCACTGTATATTTTTTCCCTATATTTTTTTCTTTTTCTCATAAACTTTCCTTTTTTATTTTTATGGATCAAAGTGTGAAATATTCTTTCATTGAGCTAAAAAAAATAAAACAGGTATAAAAATATAACACTAGGACTAAAAATAGATACCTTTAATAAACAGATTGAAGTTAATAAAAAAAAGGGTTTAAAAACACTTTTTTTTATTAAAATCCTGTGTTAGAATTACATGGAGTTACTTTTATTTAGGAGGAGAATATATGAAAAAGATTTTTGCATTTCTGATAGTTGTAATGATGCTGGCACTTACTGCCTGCGGAGGTAAAGAAGAAGAAGAAGCAAAAGATGAAACTTTAAAAGTTGGAATAGTTCTTTCCATAGGAGGACTTGGAGATAAGTCTTTCAACGATTCTGCCTATAGAGGTCTAGAGCAAGCTAAAAAAGATCTAGGAATCGAATTTAAATATGTAGAACCTGCATCACCTGCAGAAGATGACCAGTTCCTTAGAGAATTTGCCGAAGCCGGATATGACTTAGTTGTTGCGACTGGATTCCTTATGAAAGATGCAACTGAAAAAATGGCTAAGGAGTTTCCTGATGTTAAGTTTGCAATTATTGACGAGGTAATCGAACTTCCAAATGTCTCTTCACTTGTTTTCTCTGAAGACGAAGGTTCATTCCTAGTAGGAGCCCTAGCCGCTATGATGAGTGAAACCAACACTATTGGATTTGTAGGTGGAATGGAAGTTCCTCTTATCAAAAAATTCCAGAGAGGATATGAGATGGGTGCTAGATATGTGAATCCTGACATAAAAGTTCTTGGATTATTTACTTCTGGACCGAACCCATTCAACGACCCTGTTAGAGGTAAAGAAAATGCTCTTTCACTTATTAAGCAGGGGGCAGACGTTGTATATCATGCAGCAGGAGGAACTGGTGTAGGAGTTATCGATGCAGCAAAAGAAGCTGGAGTCTATGCTATCGGTGTAGATTCAAATCAAGACAATGTTGCTCCGGGAACAGTTCTTACTTCAATGATCAAAAATGTTGATGTAGCCGTATATGATACAGTAAAGCAGGTTTTAGATAATGATTTCAAGGCAGGTATCAACAGATTCGGAGTAGCTGAAGGCGGAGTTGGTACAAGTGATTTTGCAAATACAAAAGACGTCATCGGAGAAGAAAAATTAAATAAATTAAGCGAGATAAAAGAAAAGATTATAAACGGTGAAATTAAATTCTAGTGGGGTCTTTCTCAAATTACGTGTAAATTATATTCCTAGACATTTATTGGGGTTCAAGCTGGAACCCCTTTTTAAATTAAATATTTATCCATATTTTCAGGATAAATTACTCCCAACATTCTGAGGTTCTTTTCCCAACCTCTGATTTTTTAGTCCACTTTTTTAACATATTTTTAGTAGCAAGATAAAAAACTGGATAGGCTACAATAAGTTGGCCAGTTTTCTTAAGGTCATGTAAAATAAATAAAAAGATTATGCGGAGGGATTTTCATAAAAATATCATGCTTAATTACCTCCAAAAAAATTTAGTTAAAAAAAAAGAGGTGTGGATCACTCTCTACACCTCTTAAAATATTTCTTTTAACTTTACTATTTATTTCTCCATTGGCATAGTTTTATCGCCACTCCATTCATAAATAGAGCCTTCATAATTTCTTACATTTTCAAAGCCACCGGCTCTGAGGATCATAGTTGCATAACCTGATCTTATACCCATAGTTCAGTAGAGCGTAAAATCATCTTTTTTAGAAATTCCAAATTCACTCATTATTTCTTCGATCTCTTTTGGAGTTTTTAAAGTCCCGTTTTCATTTAATAGATCTGTCCAAAGAAGGTGCTTCGCCCCTTTTATATGACCACCTCTAGGTTCTCCTGCATTTTGAGATCCATCAAATTCTTTTTTAGTTCTTACATCTACGAGTATTGTTTTTCCTAGATTTTCAAAGACTTCATCTTTTATTGCCATAAAACTTCTGTCATAATCTTTTAAAATCACTCCATTACTAGGTGTTGGTTTAGGTGTAACATCCTTTGTCATCTCGTAACCAAGTTCTTTCCAATAAGTAGATCCACCATGAAGAATTTTAACATTTTCCATTCCAGCTAGTCTTAATTGCCAGGCTGTACGCCCATCTGCACCAGGCCCTTTAAATACATCAGAGTAAACTACTACTATTTTTTCATTATCTACTCCCAGTGAAATAAGTTTTTTACTCAAATCTTCCTTTGATTTTATGGTCCCCCAACCTGGATCTCCTGGTTTACCTACTTTTTCTGAAAAAGCATGAAATCCAATTCCTATTGCTCCCTTTATGTGTTCTTTAGTATATATGCTGGGATTGTTACAGTCTAATAATACTAAATCTTCTGATCCTAATAATGACTTAAGTTCTTCTGGACTAATAAAATAATCTCCTTTTTCATATACCGATAAATCGATTTTTTTTTCTTTGTTACTTGATGCTTTATTACAACTACTAAATAAAATAAATGCTGATGCACATAGAATAAGTAGTCCCAATTTGGTGTTTCTTTTCTTCATTCCTTCCTCCTTTTTTTAATTTATATCTTTTATATCCATTGTATCTTTTAATTGTTTATTATCATTCCAAACCTTTTTAAATAAAAATATTAATGTGCTTATTGCAAATAACATCAGTAATCCAACTACCATTGTTTTAGTTGTACCTGTTAACATACTTCCAATATACGAATAAATTATCGTCGCTGGAAGCTGACCTATACCTGTTGCAACAAAAAAGCTAAAGAAATTCATAGAAGTTAATCCAGCAGCATAACTAACAATATCAAAAGAAATAAATGGTAATAAACGTGCTATCAGTATTGTATATTTCCCATATCTATCAAAAAAATCATTTACACTATCTAGTGCATATTTACCGGTTAATTTTATAACCACTTTTCTACCGTAAAACTTTGCTATAAAGAAACAAAGTGCTGCTCCTGCCATAGAACTTGTCCATGAAAGAATAGCTCCCTTTACCCAACCAAATAAACCTGCATTGGCAAAGGTTATGATAAAGGCAGGAAGAGGTGCCGCTATAGATTGAAGAATCATCAATAAAAATGATGCAACTGGTGCCCATATTCCAAATCCTAAAATATAACCTCTTGCCAGATCCACATCTACATTTTTAAGAATAAAAATAGCTTGATTAATATTTATTTTGACTGCTGGTACTAAAAAATATAACCCCATTAGAACTATCAAAATCCCTATTTTTAATCCTTTTTCTTTTTTACATTTCAATTTACTAACCTCCATATATTAAAATATAATTTTTATTATAACTGAATTATATAATGAAAATAGAAAAAAATAGCATATGCTACATAAACATATTACCATATAGCAATTAACAAATATACAAATTTATCCCAATTAAAAATCCTAAGTACAGATATTACACTTAGACCATAATTAAAATAAAATATATTTTCTTAAAAACCTACTTAATCAATAGATTATATTTCTAATGACTAGAAAGATCATATTAAATTTACTCTGAATTCGGGATACTACCTATTCTGGAATACTTGCCGTCAATTAATCTAACTAAAAAAAAGGACACTCAGGTTCAGAGTGCCCAGAATTTATTCAAAATTTATTATCTTTTCTCAAAAAGCTCAGAAATAGATTCATTAGTTACAATTCTTTTTATTGCCTCTGCAAAAAGTAAATCCACTGATAGAACTTTTACTTTTCCATTTCTTTTTTCTTCAGTTAGGTTTATAGAATCTGTTACAATGACCTCTTTAAGTGGTGAAGCTTCAAGTCTTTCCATTGCAGGACCTGATAAAATTCCGTGTGTACAGCAAGCATAAGCTTCCTTAGCACCTCTTTTTATTATAGCTTCGGCACCATTTGTTATTGTCCCCGCTGTATCTATCATATCATCGATAAATATCGCAGTTTTCCCCTCTACCTCTCCTATAAGGTTCATAACCTCTGACATATTTGGCTTTGGTCTTCTTTTGTCAATGATTGCTATTTTACAATCAAGCCATTCAGATAATTTCCTTGCTCTTTTTACCCCTCCCACATCTGGAGATACTACTACCACGTCGTCACCACTTAACCCCTTCTCTATAAAGTATTTCGCAAGTATAGGCAAAGCCTGCAGGTGATCTACCGGAATATCAAAGAATCCTTGAATTTGGTTAGCATGAAGATCCATAGTTAAAACTCTAGAGGCTCCAGCTACAGTTAAAAGGTTAGCTACGAGTTTAGATGTAATTGGCTCTCTTGGGCTAGCCTTTCTATCTTGTCTTGCATATCCATAGTAAGGGATAACCACATTTATAGATTTTACGGAAGCTCTTTTTAGTGCATCAATAAATATCAAAAGCTCCATAAGATTTTCATTTACCGGTTCTGAAGTAGACTGGATGATAAATACATCGCACCCTCTTACCGTTTCATTAATTCTTGCATAAACTTCACCATCTTTAAACCTAACAATGTTTGCATCTCCTAAAGGAAGTCCACACTTTTCAGCAATTTGTCTGGCTAAGTTGATATTTGAATTCCCCGTAAAAATCTTTACATCTCTCGCTTCTCTTATCATTGCTTTTTATTCCACTCCTTTTTTATTCTCTGCTTACTTCTAGCTACTCCCAATGCATTTGAAGGAAGATCTTTTGTGATTACCGAACCTGCCCCGGTAAGTGCTCCATCCCCTATTTCTAGAGGTGCCACAAGCATACTATCACTTCCTATGAATACATCTTTACCAATTTTTGTCTTGTGCTTATTCTTACCATCGTAGTTGCATGTGATAGTTCCAGCCCCTATATTGGTGTCTGCCCCTATCTCAGCATCTCCGAGATAAGTAAGATGCCCAGCCTTTACTCCTGTTTCTAGCACAGATTTTTTTACTTCCACAAAGTTACCTATGTGTACTTTTTCTTTCAGGTGTGATTTCGGTCTGATATGGGCAAAAGGACCTATAGTTACTCCCTGTTCCAAAATACTTTCTTTGATCACTGAACTTTGTATATTAACATTGTTACCAATTTTGGAATCTAATATTCTTGTGTTTCCTGTTATCTCACAGTTTTTTCCGATAGTAGTTTTACCCTGAAGCAAAGCCCCTGGATAAATTACAGTGTCTGCCCCTATCTCTACACTTTCCTCTATATATGTATTTTTAGGATCTATCAGTATAACTCCGTCATTCATCAGATCTAGGTTCTTTCTGTTTCTAAGTACCGCCTCTGCCTCTGCAAGCTGGACTTTGGAATTCACCCCCAAAACCTCTTCATTATTTTCAAGTGTGTATGTCTCCACCTTTTTACCATCGTTTACATTGATACCGATAACATCAGTCAGATAATACTCATCTTTTTCAACGTGTTTCTCTATCTTAGAAAGAGCCTTGAAAAGTTTTTTCGAATCAAAGCAATAAACTCCCGCATTGATCTCCTTTATCTTCTTTTCACTCTCTGTTGCTTCCTTTTCCTCTACTATAGCACTAACCAGGTCATTTTCCTTTACTATTCTTCCGTATCCGTAGGGGTCTTCCACAATAGATGTGAGAATAGTTGTCGCAGCACCAGACTCAGTATGCTTTTTATACATTTTTTCCAATGTTTCAGAAGTTAGAAGAGGTGTGTCCCCACACACTACCATTATATCTCCATCATAATCTTTAAGCTTTTCTTCTGCCATCATTATAGCATGTCCCGTTCCCAGTTGCTTATCCTGTACTACATACTGTACATCACCGAGAGAATCAAGTATCATCTCTTTTTCGTGACCTAAAATCAGGATATTTTCTTGAGAATTTAGTTTGTCAAGAATCTCTATAATTTTCTTTATCATAGGAATTCCGTTTACCTTATGCAAAACTTTTGGTAGATCTGACTTCATTCTAGTGCCTTTTCCCGCAGCTAAAATCAAAGTTTTCAAATTCATAAAATTTCCCCCAGTATAAAATTTCCTAAACAAAATCTAGGAAATTATAACATAGTTGCCAATATTTTTCAATATATACAAAATTCTCACATAATTATATAAACTGTACTTAACGGCATTAAATTCCTTTCTCCTTCCCCTTTCTTATAAACTCTTTCATAAGAGGTGAGAAATGCTTATCCTTATGATGTATCAGATTAAATTCCCTGTCTATTTCAAAATTTTTCAGTTTATATCCCTTAAGTCTCCCCTCGTCTAACTCTTTTTTTACAGTTAGTTTGGAAAGACAGCTTATTCCTAACCCTGTCTTTATAATCTCTTTTATAGCTTCAGTATTCCCAAGGGTGAAAGATTCTTTATATTTTATATGGTTATTTTTCATAGCCGCCTCAAAAACTTTTCGGGTTCCACTGCCCTCTTCTCTCAAAATAAATTTTTCAGATTTAAGTTCACTTTCATCTATCTCTAGATGCTCTCCCCACTTATGTTCAGGGTGGGTTATTAATATGAGCTCGTCTTTCCATATCTCTTCACTTTTTATTTCATTCATATCCACTTCAGCTTCTACAAAGGCCAGATCTATATCATTTTTAAGAATCATATTTGCAATATCTTCAGTATTTCCGATTTTTAGCGATATATCTATTTCTGGATAATCTCTTATAAATTCCTTTATAAGCTGTGGCATCACATATATACCTATTGTAGAACTTGCCCCTAGCTTCAGTTTACCTTTTTTCAAATCTTTTTTTTCATCTAAAACTTCTTCAAACTCCTGATAAAGATTCATCATTCTTCTTGAGTAAGTTTTAAAAAGTTCTCCTTCGTCAGTGAGATAAAGTCTTTTCCCCAAACGATTAAACAATCTAACCCCTAGTTCCTCCTCCATCTCCTTTATCATCTGACTTATGGCCGGTTGACTTATGTACATCTCCTTTGAGACCGTTGTCATATTCAGTTTTTCTGCAACACAATAGAATATCTCCAATTTTCTAAGGGTCATCACTACCTCCGTATTTATTCAAAGCACAACAAAACCCTCTGAATAACAGAGGGCTTTACTTTTTTATTATATTTTATCTTTCAATTTTTCATAAAATGTTTTCTCATCTAATCTTTTAAAATCCTCAATAGAACAGCTGTCCCCGATACAGTGAGTAAGCTGTATAGTAAGAGCTGAAACAGACAACTGTATCTCCATAGCAGACATGATGAGAGAGCATACCAAAAAAATAAGACTCAGGAAAAAAAAGGCTTCTCCTAAAAATATCAAGTTTAAAAAAAGAGCCAGTATTGATAATACTGATAATATCAGTGCCATTATGGCTACAAACTGCATATTTTTTGTGAGTTTTATTCTTTTTTTCAAGTTTACTATCTGTCTTAAAACCCCCTCGGTAGTTTCTCCCTGAAGCACCGCCTTTTCGTGGAGCTGTCTTATGAGAGCTGCCATCGCCAAAAATCTGCTTGTATAAGCTATCATCAAAAGAGATACAGTTGAAAATAAAAGTGCTGGTGTAGTTAAAGTAAGTTCCATTTTACGCCCTCCTATAGAGCCCCTCTCGTCAATTTTTCGTAGGCTTCGTTTATTTCCTTAAATTTTTTTTCGTGATATTCTTTTACATCATCATCAGCAGTAGCATACTTGTCCGGATGATGTTTTCTGGCCATCTCTCTATAGGCTTTTTTTACCTCTTCCTGACTGGCACCCTTATTTATACCCAGTAGATTGTAGTATTTTGTTGTGTCCTCAAAGCCTCCAAAATTATTTCCTGTGTATCCATTTCCGGTTCTTTGATAATGACCACCACTTTGACCACCGGTTTTTCTAAAAAACTCATCAAAATCTGCATTTCCTCCAAAATGGTAATAATGGGTTCTTCCTGTACTCTTTGGATTATTCTTATTTCTAAAATAACTGATAATAAGAAGTATAAGTATAACTGGGAAAAAGTTTATAATAATAAATCCAAAAAAAGAAAATAACAGCCACAAAATAACTATAAAGGGCAAAGCTCTAACTGCATTAGTCGGACCTAAAAATAAGACAAATATTATAAATAGCCCCATAAACAGTAATATCATCAAATAACACCTCTTTTTTTTATAATTATAAAAATTATAATATATATTTTAAAAACAATTATAACCTTAGTTATAATAAAAGTCAAATCACATTAATTCGACGAAAAATACATATAATAAGTTTAAAAACCTCCCAATGGGAGGTTTTTTCTAAGCGCATTCAAGTTCCTTTTTTAAAAACATTATCTTATCTTTTATCTCTTCATCTCTAGGATCTATCTCATATGCTGTTATATATTCCTTTAGAGCTCTCTGAATTCTCCCCATATCCTCGTATTTTTTGGCAAAATCAAGATGTGCCATATAAATATCAAAGTCTAAAAATATCGCAAAGTCATAACTCTTTATAGCTGATATGATGTCCCCATTTCTAGAATATGCGTTTCCTAGAAGAAAATAAACAAATGGTGCATCTGGAGCTATATCTAAAGATCTATTAAAATGTTCTATTGCCTTAGGTTCTATATCCAACTCATAATAAAGATACCCCAAAAAAGCTAAAAAATCTGAATTTTCAGGCTCTAGTCTTATGAGTTTTTCATAAATTTTAATGGCTTCCTTGGCTTCTTTTTTATAATACAAGATCGCAGCCAATTCTCTAAGTAGTTCAATATCAGTAGAATTTTCTAGTAAAAGCATCCTTACTTCTTCCTCTCTGCTAGAGAGGTCTTTATTCACACAATACTCTTTAAAAATTTCTGTCCTAAGCATAAGATTCGCTACTAACTAGCTTTCCCCCCTTTAAAGTTATAGTGCCTGTACCCCCCTTAACCATATGCTTCATTATAGCACGAAATGATAAAAAGTGAAATGATTTTATTTTAATCTGTTTTTGTCTAAAGATATCAAATAATCGATCTTTTTCACTCTTTTATTTATCTCATATTAGGTATGTTTAGAGTTAAAGTATTATCAAGTTAAATTCTCTTTAATATACCATTTTTTTATCTGTCAGGGTCCACCTTAAGTTTCTATTGAATAATCAGAAAAAAAGCCCCTGCACAAGGCAGAGACTTTAACAGTTGCTATTAAGCATTTTTTGCAGTTTCAGCTAATTTTGAAAATTCAGCAGCATTGTTTACAGCAAGGTCAGAAAGTACCTTTCTGTCAAGTTCGATCCCTGATTTTTTAAGACCGTTCATAAACTGCGAATAAGTAAGTCCATTTAATCTAGCAGCAGCATTGATTCTTATGATCCAAAGCTGTCTCATTTTTCTTTTTCTTACTTTTCTATCTCTAGTTGAAAAAGCCTCTGCTCTCATTACAGCTTGGTTAGCTTGTTTGAAAACGTCACCTGAAGCTCCTCTATACCCTTTAGCAGCATCTAAAACTTTTTTATGTCTTTTTCTTCTTATAACACCAGTTTTTACTCTAGACATTCTTCTAGTCCTCCTCTTTACAAAAATTTGATATTAAACATCAACTTAAAATAAGAAATTTATTATCTACCTTCTCCAGTTGGAAGTAGTACTCTCAACTTTCTAGCCGATCCTTCTCCAGCTACGAAGTCTTTTTTAAGTTTGTTTTTCTTGTTTCTCTTTTTCTTAGTTAAGATATGGCTTGTACCAGAATGTTTAACAACAAACTTCCCTTTAGCAGTTATCTTTACTCTTTTCTTCGTTCCTTTATGACTCTTCATCTTTGGCATATTAATAATCCTCCTCTCAAATATTTAAACTATTTTTTAGGCGTCAACATTAGATGCTTTTGCTTATCAAAATATTTTTTATCAACATCTGCAGTTTCAGAAAATCTTTCTGCAATCTGATCTAGAATTTTAATACCAAGATCAGCGTGCATTCTTTCCCTTCCGAAAAGCATAAGAGTTACCTTTACCTTGTTTTCCTTAGCAAGGAATTTTTCAATCTTGTCAGCTTTTGTTTCAAAATCGTGTTTATCGATTCTAGCTTTGAATTTAACCTCTTTTACAACAACAAGTTTTTGATTCTTTTTGGCTTCTTTGGCCTTTCTAGCCTGCTCGTATTTAAATTTTCCGTAATCCATTATTTTGCATACCGGCGGAGTAGAATTTGAAGATACTTCTACCAGGTCAAGATCTCTTTCCATTGCCAATGAAAGAGCCTCTCTTGTGTTCATAACTCCCAATTGTTCCCCTGAGTCAGATATAACTCTTACTTCTCTAGCTCTTATTTTTCCATTAATTCTAGTCTTATCAGAAATAATAGACACCCCCTAGGATTGATTAAACAATAAAAAAACAGGACACAAAACGCCCTGCTCATTTTTAATAAAAAAATTATAGCTGATTTAAAAAAATCAACTAGATTGACCTTATGTAGCTACTTTGGCTAGTAAGGTGAGAAACGGGCGTTTCTTCTTTGACTATAACATTTAAGTTATCAATATTCAATTTACAAGCAATTTTAACATTTAAAATCATTTTTTGTCAAGATTTTTTTGTGGCGCACCCAAGAGGAGTCGAACCCCTAACCTTCTGGTCCGTAGCCAGACGCTCTATCCAATTGAGCTATGGGTGCTTTTTTATTTATTTAGAAAAAAAAATGGCAGTCACCTACCATATAGTCAACGTAAATGGCGGAGAATGAGGGATTTGAACCCTCGATACCGTCTCCGGTATACACCCTTAGCAGGGGTGCGCATTCAGCCACTCTGCCAATTCTCCATTATACCTTTCAGAAAACCTTGCGACAAAATCCAAAATAAAATCCAACATTTTCTCAGTCTGCTGACTTTTATATCTAACTTTTTCTCTCTGGCCTTTCCTCTAGACAAGATTAAATATATCATAGTTTTTGGGGGGTGTCAACGATTTTTTTATGAAATTGATTTTTTAATTTCAAAGTATTAAAAAAGCTACCTATAAAAAGGCAGCTGATTTTTTACTTAGTTTCTTCTATTAATTTATTCATTTCTTCTACTAGTGCATCAGCGTCTAAACCATGAGAAATTATACCGTCTCCTAGGCTTTCTCCTGAGGCTACCATACACCCAACGCATCCTAATCCATATTTTTGAAAAACTTGAACGATCTGAGGATGTTTTTGAACTGCTTCTAAAATATTCATATCTTTAGTTACCATTTTATTACCTCCCACACTTTTTATTATTATCGTAATGATATTACTTTTCTTTCCCCAACAATAATATACAAGATATCTCCAAAGGTTTCGGTAACTTATGTTACCATATCCCATTTAAGAATTATTTTGTAAAAAAATAGTTGCAATACAGTAATTATAATATAACAATTTATCTTTGTCAATTTTAGCTCAACAAATTACCCAACTACTTTTAGCAGGTCATGAACTCTTACCAGCCCCACAAGTTCTTCTCCCTCTATAACCGGAAGCACCGATATCTGACTCTCTCGGTTTTCCATTAGTTCTAAGGCATCTATGGCCATCTTGTCCTTATCTATAGAAGTAAATTCTTTTGTCATGAGGTCTCCAGCATAGAAATCGAAAAATTTATTTTTTTCTTTTAAAGCTCTTCTGATGTCTCCCTCTGTTATTATCCCTGACATTTTCCCGTCATCCACCACACATACTGCTCCCAATCTTTTATTGGTCATCTTTAGAAGTACATCGTCCACTGTTGCACTACTTTTACATACTGCAACCTCATCTCCCTTGTGCATCACATCTTCTACCTTCATGAGAAGACGTCTTCCGAGGCTCCCACCAGGGTGATAGACCGCAAAATTTTCAGGCTTGAAATCCCTCAGTTTTATAAGAACAGAGGCCATTGCATCTCCCATGACCAAGGTAGCTGTGGTAGAAGTTGTCGGTGCGAGGTTATTAGGACAGGCCTCTCTCTCCACTCTTATATCCAAAATACAGTCAGCTGCCTGCCCTAGACCAGAACCAGGATTACCGGTCATGGCAATTATTTTTGCACCTATTTTTTTTATAGATGGGATTATTGAGAGTACCTCGTCGCTGTTTCCACTGTTTGATATGGCAATGACCACATCTTCAGGATGTATCATGCCCAAGTCTCCGTGTAACCCCTCGGCTGAGTTCATGAATACAGAGTGAGTTCCAGTTGAGGCAAATGTAGCCGCCATCTTTTTTCCTATAAGTCCAGACTTGCCTATTCCTGTTATTACAACTTTCCCCTTTGAAGCAAGTATTATATTTACAGCCTTTTCCATCTGTTCAGAAATCCTATCCCTGACTTTTTTCAGTTCTCCTATCTCTATATCAAATACCTCTTTTGCATAATTTATAATATCCATTAAAAGACCTCCTTATTTTATTTTCACAGTATACCATTTTACTCTTTACTTTGAAAAAAATATTACAAAAAAAATAAAAACCCCGAAAAAACGGGGGTTAAAATTAATTTTTCTTTACTATATCATCAATCTCTATGGCAACCTTTAAAATCTCCTCTAAATCTTCTAATTTCAACATGTTCGGACCATCACAAGGAGCATTGTCAGGGTCCTCGTGTACCTCTGCAAATATTGCGTCCACTCCCACAGCAAGGGCTGCTCTCATTAAAGGGAAGACATATTCTCTGTTTCCACCTGTACATGTTCCTTGACCTCCAGGAATCTGAACAGAGTGAGTTGCATCAAAAACCACAGGATATCCAAATTTTCTCATTTCAAGAAATGATCTCATATCTACAACAAAGTTATTATACCCAAAGGTAGTACCTCTCTCACACAGAAGAAGCTTGTTATTCCCCACCTCTTCAAACTTTGTCACTATATTCTTAGCATCCCAAGGAGCGAGAAACTGTCCTTTCTTGACATTTACAGGAAGCCCTGTTTCTGCAGCTGCTACTATTAGGTCAGTTTGTCTGCAGAGAAATGCAGGAATCTGGAGCATATCTACAAACTTAGCCGCCTCAGCTGCCTGCCAAGGTTCATGAATATCTGTAATCACAGGTACTCCTACCTCTTCTCTTACCTTTTTTAAAATATTTAGTCCCTTCTCCATCCCTATTCCCCTTGCAGAGAATACAGATGATCTGTTGGCCTTGTCATAAGACGATTTAAAGATATAGTCAACTTCTAATTTATCGCAGATCTCTTTTATCTTTTTTGCGACCCTCAAACTCATCTCTTCACTTTCTATGGCACAGGGACCCGCAATAAGGGTAAATCTGCTTTTACCCCCTATATCAAATTTTTCTGCTATTTTTACCTTTTTAACTTCACTTACCATTGACATTTCCCATCTCCATTTCATTTTTTATTTTAATCCACCAGGAGTTAAATTTTAACCTAAGTTGCTAGCTTTATTTCAAATTAAAGTATTGAATTTATCGGGATTCGTTACTTTTCTCTTGAAAGAAAAGTAACCAAAAGTTCAAGAATTTTCAAATGTCTAGGAAGTAGATATTTCTTTTATCACCTTTGTAAGCTACAGTCCTCGGTTCCCTGCTCATCCACTGGATAAGGTGTTTCATAGTCGCTGACGCTCCTTGAACTCCCTTAACTTATTCTGTAGGACGGCTGAGTGCGGCTCTTTCCTGTATAAGCCCTGCGACTTGAAAATTCAAAAAATCTTCTCTATGAAACTCTTCTCCTGTCTCTGTGTCTTCTGTGACCAAAAGATTTTGTTATTATTCGTGTTAATTTCCCTATCTTTTATTGGTGTTCATTCGTGATAAAATCTTTTGACTTTAATATCGCTCTCCTCCGTGATACTCTCTTCTTTTCTCTGTGACCAAAAGCTTTTGTCCTTATTCGTGTTAATTTCCCTATCTTTTATTAGTGTCCATTCGTGACAAAATCTTTTGACTCTAATATTCTTATAAATTACTGAATTTACAAGAATTACTTTCAAACATCAAGTCTATTTAAATCTTAATCTTATTTTTAATATATTTTAGAGCTATCTCTTTATCGTCAAAGTGTATTTTTTCTTTTCCTATTATCTGATAATCCTCATGTCCTTTTCCAGCTATCAGAACAATGTCGTTCTTTTTAGCCATTCCCACTGCCTTTTCTATCGCCTTTTCTCTGTCTATCTCTAAAAAACTGTGTTTCAGACTGCTAAGTCCACTTGAAACCTCTTCTAATATCTTATTGGGGTCTTCTGTTCTCGGATTGTCTGAGGTTACTATCACTATATCACTTAGTTTTTCTGCTGTCTCCGCCATGGGTTTTCTTTTGCTAGGATCTCTGTCTCCCCCGCAACCGAATACAGTTATAATTTTTTTAATTTTAATCTCATTGAGAGCAGTCAATATATTTTCAAGGGCGTCTGCAGTATGGGCATAGTCAACTACCACCATGAAGTCCTGCCCCGCCTCTATACACTCAAATCTTCCTGGTGCACTTTCCAAGTTTTCCAATTTATCGACTATCTCTTCCATGGATAACCCTAGCCTCATAGCAACTCCCACAGCTGACAAAAGGTTGTATATGTTAAATTTTCCCTGAAGTTTTATATCCAGATCTCTTTTAAAATTTTCAAAAGATAGTTTTATTTTTTGAGTTTTTAAGGTACGGCTCATCATAGCTGCTCTTAGATCTCCTGACTCTATCCCGTAGGATATTCCTCCAAATTCATCAAAAAGCCTCTTCCCATGAGGATCATCTACATTAAATACAGTGTTCCCAGCCTTCTTTGTCTTGGAAAAAAGCTTTCTTTTGGCACTGAAATATTCCTCCATATCCTTGTGATAATCTAGATGCTCTGGAGTGAGGTTGGTGAAAGCAGCTACATCAAATTCTATCATTTCTACTCTGCCCATCTCAAGAGCATGAGAGCTTACCTCCATTATGAGATATTTTATTCCCCTATCAACTGATTTTCGGCATATTTTTATAAGGTCAAGGGATTCTGGTGTAGTATTAGGTGCAGGTATTATTTCGTTTCCTACCTTATATTCCACCGTACCTATTCTCGAGACTTTATCTTCTCCCAAAATTTGCTCTAACAAATAAGTGGTCGTTGTTTTGCCGTTGGTACCTGTTATACCGACTATCTCTAGTTTTTTTTGAGGCCACTTATAAAAATTTGACGCTATTACTCCAAGCTTCTGCCTCAAATCCTTTACAACTATGTATGTGATATCATGATTTACCTCTATCTCTTTAGACCCTATCACTGCAGAGGCTCCATTTTTTACAACCATATCTATAAACTTATGTCCGTCAAAAGCCGCCCCCTCGAGAGCCACAAATATATCCCCTTTTTTTACTTTTCTAGAATCATATTCCATTCCAGAAAAAGGCCCAGTCGCAAATTTTTTAAGAATTTTATAATCTATTCCATTTAATATTTCTACCATTTATTTATCACTCTCTTTATTAAATTCTTTTATTTTCCTATTATATTATGTTATCACAAGCTGCTTTTTTTTTCATCTGCCAATTTTAAAACCAAATTAAAAATACCAAAGTCTTCTTTGAAAATAAGACTTTGCAGCAATAATAAAGAACTTTATTTTTCCAGAAACAAAGCCGCTGCCCCTTTTATACCTGCATCATTTCCAAGTTTTCCGGTTTTTATTATGATATTCTTGACAGCTTCAGAATAAGCATATTTCGGTAATTTCTCTCTCACCTTGTCCAAAAGAAAATCTCCTGCCATAGCCACTCCTCCACCTAGAACAACTATCTCTGGATTTATTATACTTATTATGTTACCTAAGCCCATGGCCAGATGCTCAGCCTCATAATCCACAAGATCCATGGAAAAGCTGTCTCCCTCTAGGGCAGCATCAAAAATATGCTTTGCCTCTAGATTCTCTACTTTTCCCCCTATACTCTTATAAAGAAGGTTATTTTTATTTATATACAGTCTGGAAATAGCCTCTCTCACAAGTCCTGTTGCAGAGGCATAAGCTTCAAAACACCCTTTTTGACCGCAGCCGCAAAGTTTTCCATCTCTTACTAGCTTCATATGACCCACTTCTCCACCAGAACCAGTAGCACCAGAAAGAACCTTGCCGTCGATGTAGATTCCTCCCCCTATACCTGTCCCTAAAGCCACTGTTACACTTATTTTATATCCTTTAGCCGCACCGTATACAGCCTCTCCCAAAGCTATGACATTGACATCATTATCCACCTTTGTCTTTTTCCCTGTTATTTTTTCCATCATGTCAGCTATATCAATATTATCGTCCCAGGGGAAATTGGCAAAGGACGACACTACGCTGTTGTCTACAACAGGTCCTGGTATTCCAAGACCTATTCCTTGAAGATCGTCTTCATCTATATTTTTTTCTTGAAGCATTTTTTTTATAGCAGCCCATATTCTTTCTAGGGTTTGCCAGGGACCATTTGATGAAAGGGTTTTTATAGAGGTTGATTTTATGATTTCTCCATTTTCATCCAGCACACCTATTTTTGTATTTGTTCCTCCTAGATCTACTCCTGCCAAATACATAAAATACCCCCTATACTCCGTATATGTTTCCGTATTTTTCTTTTAGATAGTCCACAAAGTATTTTGCGTTGAGTCCTTCACCTGTTATATCCATTATTAATTCTTCAGGCTTTTTAAGCTTTCCGAATCTGTGTATCTTTTGATTTAGCCACTCTTTGATTTTGTAAAGTTCTTTATTTTCAAGAGCCGCATCGACATCCATATCTTTTTTCATAGAAGCATGTATTTGCGAGGCATAGACATTCCCTAGGGCATAAGACGGGAAATATCCCATTAGTCCTGCAGACCAGTGCACATCCTGTAAAACTCCCTCCCTATCGTTAGATGGTTCTATACCGAGATACTCTTTCATCTTTTCATTCCATACTCTAGGAAGCTCTCTGACCTCTATATCTCCTCCTATGAGTGCCTTCTCTATTTCATACCTTACCATTATATGAAGAGAGTATGTGAGTTCATCTGCCTCTACTCTGATGAGACTGGCTTCACTCTTATTTATCCCTCTATAAAATCCATCTATATCTACATCTTTCAAGGCTTCAAATTTATCTTGCAGCTCCCTATAAATAGGTTTCCAGAAGGTTTTGCTTCTTCCTAAAATATTTTCATAGAATCTAGACTGAGATTCATGTATTCCCATAGAAGTCCCCTCACCTAGTATTCCTCCGGCTATATCATTTCCTATACCCTGCTCATATATGGCATGCCCACCTTCGTGTATCGTCCCAAATACCGATGAGCTAAGCATATTCCTGATGTATCTGGTAGTTATCCTCACATCATTTTTGTCATAATTCAGTGTAAAGGGGTGGGCACTTTCTGAAATTATACCTCTTTCAAAATCAAAGCCTATATACTCAGCTATAAATTTAGAAAATTCCATCTGTTTATCTTCTGGAAAATCCTTTTTCAAGAAAGTTCCGTCTACAGATTTTCCCTTTTCTTTTATTTTTTTTATAAAAGGAACCAGCTCTTTTCTCAGATATCCAAAAAACTCGTCCAGTTTTTCCACTGTCATTCCAGGTTCGTAGTCATCTAAAATAGTGTTATAAGGATGTCCCTCATATCCCCTATACTTTATAAACCTCCTTTGAAACTCCACTATCTTCTCAAGAGACTCTGAGAATAAACTAAAATCATTTTTCTCCCTGGCTTCTGCCCATATCCCCTGACCTTTTGCAGTAAGTTCATTATATTCCCTGTACTCAAATACAGGTATTTTCATGAGTTTATCTATCTCCCTCCCCACCTCTTCTAGGGTTTTATCCTCTATCTCTGTGAGCTCTTCCTTTTTATTCTTAAGTTTTTCTACAAGAAAAACCATCTCGTCAGAAGTCACCACTTTATAGCTTTTTGAGCTCAGATACCCCACTACATCTGAAAGTAGCTCCTGTCCCTTCTTGGGTGCCTGGGTTTCTAAGTCCCAGTGGAGTGCAGATATTGCCACATCTATTAGTTTTTTCTCTCTTATTATTTCGTTAAATCTTTCGATGCTTTTTTTCATTGTAAATCCTCCAATATTAAAATTCTAACTGATTAGATTATAACTGCCTATCTCACAAGTTTCAAATTAAAAACTCAATTATTGAAAAATATCTTCTGTTATGCTAATATTGTATTTATTCAGACAAACTTTAATCTCATGGTAAAGTCGTGGGATAACTACTAATTTTTCAGATGGTGGTATATATGCTTTTATTTGATAAAAACAACAAAAATTGGATACACTGATGGTTTTAGCCTGCAAGGATTGTCTTTACAAAAGATACAATCCTATTTTCAGCTGTAAATGAAACCATGGGAGTTGTATCTAAAAGATGTGAAATCGTTTCCCCATGGATATGGTCTGCGGGTTTTTTTATTGTAATTAATGCACTTGATATATATCTAAGGAGGAAATTATATGAGAAGAAGCTTATCCGGTATACAGCCTAGTGGAGTACTTCATTTAGGAAACTATTTTGGAGCAATAAAGCAATTTATAGAAAATCAAGATAAATACGAGGGTTTTTATTTCATAGCCGACTACCACTCTCTTACCTCTTCTCCCGACCCGAAATCCCTGAGAGAGAACTCTTACAACATTGTTTTAGACTACCTAGCACTTGGACTCGACCCTGAAAAGGCGACTATTTTTCTTCAGTCAGATATGCCTGAGCATGCAGAATTGGCCTGGATTTTGTCAAATGTAACTCCAATGGGACTTTTAGAAAGGGCTCATTCATTCAAAGATAAAACTGCAAAGGGAATAGCCGCCAATGCCGGACTTTTTACCTATCCTGTCTTAATGGCTGCCGATATACTTATGTATGACCCTGATATCGTTCCTGTAGGAAAAGATCAAAAACAGCATCTTGAAATGACCAGAGATATAGCTATGAAGTTTAACCTTCAGTATGAAAAAGAGATATTCAAGCTTCCTGAACCTGGAATACTAGAGTCCCTGGCAGTGGTACCTGGTACAGACGGTCAGAAGATGAGTAAATCCTATGGAAATACCATAGAGATGTTTGCCTCAAAGAAAAATCTAAAAAAACAGATAATGAGTGTTGTCACAGATTCAACTCCATTAGAAGATCCAAAAGATCCCGACAACAATATAACTATACTTTACAAATTATTTGCTTCAGAGGAAAAAGTAGAAGAAATGAGACAGAAGTTTATGGCAGGAGGTTACGGATACGGACACGCCAAAAATGAACTTTTAGAGGCTGTTCTAGAATACTTCAAGGAAGCCAGAGAAAAAAGAGAAGAACTTGCAAAAAATCCCGAGTATGTAGAGGCTGTCCTTAGAAAAGGAGCTGAAAAAGCCAGAAAAATAGCCCATAAAAAGATAACTCTTGTTAAAGAAACTGTTGGACTTTTAGGAAATATGTATAAAAAATAATAAAAAATCGGAAGTTTATCTTCCGATTTTTTATTTAAAAATTAATTTTACTTTTTTTAGACCAGTTGCCCATCTTATTAGGAATCTCGCCTCCCCCTTGAGAGAAAGCATCTAAGTTTGGGCATTAAAGATTATCTGCAACCATTTTTCCGCAATCTGCAAGTCTCGTCTTAATCCCACAATCATTGCAGTTATTCCTGCAGTCAGAGGTCAGTGCTTCTTTTTCAGCATTTTCAAGTTCCTCTAGAAGATATTTTTTTGTAAATCCCATATCCATGATATCCCATGGAAGCTCTTTTTCAAGATCTCTTTCACCTAAATAATTTTCTTCATCTAGACCCAATTCATCCATGGCTTCTTTCCATATGGAAAAATTATGTCTATAGTCATCTAGCTTGGCTCCTTTTTTCCATGCCTGTTCCACTAGATCGCCTATCTTCTCATCTCCACGGGAAAGAAATCCTTCCAAGTAGGATTTTGCCTTACTATGTATCTTTATATTCATGAATCTGGCTCTATGGAATAACTCTCTGAGAAGAGTATGCTTTCTGTCCATTTCCTCAAAATTCATCTGTCTAGACCACTGGAAAGGGGTATGAGGTTTCGGTACAAAATTTGATACACTTACAGTAATACTGAGCCTTTTAGAATGTACTCTGCATTTTTGAACCACTTTATAAACCAGGTCATATATTCCTTTTACATCTTCATCTGTTTCAAAAGGAAGCCCTATCATAAAATAGAACTTCAGTGTATCCCATCCAGCTTTTACAGCTGCCTCTGCTGTTTCTAATATCTCTTTTCTGTAACACCTTTATTTATAACATCTCTCAGTCTCTGAGAACCAGCTTCAGGAGCAAAGGTAAATCCAGTCTTTTTTCCGCTTGTGATCTGCTCAGCTACTTTTACAGAATAGGGATTCATTCTGAGAGAGGGAAGACCTATCCCAACATTATTTTCACCGTATTTTTCCTGTATATTTCCCAGAAGATCACCGATCTTAGAGTAATCGCTACTGCTCAAAGAAGATAGAGAAACTTCAGAATATCCTGTGGCTTCTAGAGTTTTTTCTATCAGCTTCATATTGTTTTCCAGAGTCCTCTCTCTCACCGGTCTGTATACCATTCCAGCCTGACAGAATCTGCACCCTCTCGTACATCCACGCTGTATCTCCACAGCTGCTCTGTCGTGGACTATAAGCATATAGGGCACGATCTGTTTATCATAAAACTCTGTCTTATTTAGGTCACGTACAATTGCTCTTTTTATATTTTTCTTTCCCTTATGAATTTCAGGAATATAAACTCCCTCTAGTCCATCTAACATCTGAAGTTTCTCTTTTTTACTTTTATCTGGATTACCTGCGAAAATTTTTGCAATTTCCACCATAGTATCTTCACCGTCTCCGATTACCATAAAGTCAACAAATTTTTCCATGGGAGCAGGGTTCATCATACATGTCCCCCCTGCCATTATAAGAGGGTGTTTTTCTGTTCTTTCCTCTCTGTGAAAAGGAATTCCTGCTAGATCAAGGGCATTCAAGGCATTTGTATAACTTACTTCATATGAAAATGAGAATCCTATAAGGTCAAATTCAGATAAAGGAGTTTTGCTTTCAAGTGAAAACATAGGTATTTTTTCTTTCCTCATGACCTCTTCCATATCACCCATAGGAGAGAACCCTCTCTCAAGATAAAATCCATTTACCTTGTTCATTATGTCATAGAGGATTCTTATTCCCACATTGGACATACCTACTTCATATATATCAGGAAAAAACAGACACATATGAGCGTCAAACTCTTTCTTATGGACGCTGTTAATCTCATTTCCCAGATACTGGGCCGGTTTTTCAACTGATAAAAGGTGATCTCTTATATCTATTGTCATTTTTTTCCTCACTTTACATAAAATTAGTTTCTGTCATCTATCTCTTGAAATCTTTCCATTTTTACGCTGGTTTCTGTCATATGGTGAGATCTTGCAAGGTCTGCCACAAGGGGATTTATCTTTAAAAGTCTTTTATAGGATCTTTCAGGGTGTTTTTCCATTACCTTATCCCCTATACTCACCTGCTTTATCCTAGAGATGAGTCCTGCATCTTCTTTCCCGCAGTCGTGGAGAAGGGCGAGCTTCAGGTAATTTTTGTCATTTTTAAGTAGCTTATCCTCTATAGCTTCCTTTAGAAGGTTCACAGAGTGAATCTTGTCATACTCCTTCATCTCTGAAAAGACTGCATACTCCTCTTTTGAAAGTACTTTTTTTACAAGAGTATTATTTTTCTCTTCATATTTTGCAAATATATAGGTGAGCACCTGCCTCATTCTATAAAACATCTGCTATCTCCCTCACCACTATGTCCCCATATTTTTTACGGAGATTTTTTATATTTTTCCCCTTGGTCCCTATGAACTCGCCTTTTTTAGAGGAGTTTACATAAAAAATATAGAGATCCCCCATTTTTTCTGCATAGAGAAGGTTTGACTCTTGTATTTCAGAAACTTTCTCTATAAATAGATCCTCAAGCTCCTTGTTGAGATAGATTTTTTCAAGATTCAGGTATTTCCCAGGAAGAGGTGTCTTTTCCCCGGTCAGTATATAGCCGGACATTATTCTCACCTGTTTTGGCATGAATGAACTTCCGTGAAACCACAGGCCCTGCTCTTTAAATGAAATTTCTACACTTCTAATCTTTTCTTTTAGCTTTTGTCCCTTGAAATCCGTAAACTCACTGACATCATATGTTCCACTGAACTCCCTGCAGAGTCTTTGTATCTCCTCATCACTGTTTTTTATCTTTGCAGGGGGATATCTGTAACAGTATTCCCTGGCTTCCACCAGTTCTGGTATCACAAGGTCAGATAGAGTCTTCTGCACCTTTTTTATTTTCATCTCTTTTTTGGATATTTTATTGAATCTTGCCGTGATTTCATCCATGTCACCTGCATACCCGCTGCTCACATATAGGATATTCTCTCCCGCACTTACCTTAGCATCTGTTCTCCCTGCTTGCTGTATACCCTTTGCCCAGGTAAAACCTAGAGAGTTCATTATCTCTCGGAATCTTCCCTTTACGCTTTTTTTGTTTTTTACTTCATCAAAGGCGTCAAAGGATCCGCCCCTATAAGAGATATAAAAAAGATATCCAATTTTTTTACTCTTTTCCAGTTTTCTGAGATTCATCAATTTATTCTCCATATCCGTTTTCAGCCAAGATCTCCACCTTTCCGATCTTCTTCACCGTCTCCACATTATTTTTCAAAAATTTCTTATCTTTTATATTTTCTTTATTATTAAATACTACACCTTTTATCTTTATGTCATTTCTTTTCAGTACATCTATAGTCAGCAGAGTATGATTTATTGTTCCAAGGACATTTCCTGAGATCAATATAACTTCTGATTTTTTTCTATAATCCACAAGAAGGTCTAGAAACATGTAGTTCTCTATGAGAGGCACCAGAAGTCCACCGGCTCCCTCTACAAATACCACATCATTTTCAAGGAGTTCTCTGTCTATCTTCTCCTTTATAGCCTTTATATCCACTGATGTTTCGTCTGCTTCTGCAGCGGCATCAGGAGACATAGGCTTTTTATAGAAGAAAATATTTACATCCTCTACGTTTTTTCCCAGTAGCCTTGCATAAGCATAAGAATCCGATCCTTCCAGATTCTCAGGAAAGGTTTCACTTCCTGTTTCCACAGGTTTTATAGCTGTTACCTTAACTCCTTTGTCCATCTCTTCTTTTACGAGTTTTAGCCCTGCATAGGTTTTTCCTATATCGGTATCTGTCCCCACTATAAAGTAGAGCTTTCCCTCTTTGTTCTCTTCTCTCTTTACCACATGACATTTTCTGCACCTTGCCTCATAAGATTCACTTGCCCCTACCAAAACCACAGGATCATTGTAATAGGCCGGCTCACCGTTTACAAGCCTCTGGGTTCTAGAAGCCGGGTTTCCACACACTGCACAGATAGCACTGAGTTTGTCTACATATTCTGCTTTTGCAAGGAGAGAGTCTATAGGTTCAAATGGCTCTCCTCTGAAATCCTGGTCTAGTCCTGCAACTATTACTCTTTTTCCCATGTCTGAAAGCTTCTCACAAAACTCCACCACAGGCTCTCCGAAAAACTGAACTTCATCTATCCCGATTACCTCGGCATCGCTGTATTTTTCATAGAATATATTTTCCATCTCTTCCACCGATGAAGCCGGCACTCCCTCTATAAATATGCTGCTGTGAGACACCACATTGGTTTCATCATACCTCTTATCTATAGAATGTTTAAATGCCACAACCTTTTGATTGGCGTATTTAGAACGTATGAGCCTTCTTATGAGCTCCTCACTTTTTCCAGAAAACATACCTCCTGTTATTACCTCTATCCATCCCATTCCCTCTGTGAGTAAAAAGTGCACCTCATTCACCTCAAATATATTTTATTTTTGTCTATATACATGTTTTTTATAATCTAAAGTACCCTTGATTATATCATATCTCATATCTTATTACAATCTTGCCAAACTCCATTAAATACAAATAAAAACCGGATCTTATTTGACCTGGTTTCTTAGGATTTGCGCTTTTTAACTCCATTTGTGCAAAAAATTAAAAATAAACAATTCATAAGGGAATATTGCCGGGGGCCATATGAGACCAGGTATTTAAAAAGTATAATATATTGACTTATTTACTGCTCTGTAGTAGTATGAGTTATATTAAATTTAATACAATCAAGTATATTGGGGAGCTGCTGAAAGCGTGCTGAGATCGAACTTTATTAGTTCTAAACCCTTAGAACCTGATGTAGGTAATGCTACCGTAGGGATTTTAGACTATTAATCGAGAACTTATGCTGTTTATATTGCAAAGATTAGGTCATAAACTTATGGTTTATGGCTTTTTTTTATGCTTGAGTCAATTTTCATAAGAGTAGTCAAATTATTCTTATAAAATATACAAAGAAAAAATAGGGGGAATGACAGTTGGACTTAAAATGTGGAATAAGTGATGTTGTTGGTGCTAGAATAGGGATCTATCCTATGCAGGATAATTTTGTAGATGTGATCTTGGGGGCGATAAAAGAGACAGACTCTACAGGACTCGCTGTTATGACAGATGATCTAGGCACGACAATACAAGGGAAGAGAGAGCGTGTCTTTGCTTATGTAAAAGAAGTTTTTTTACGAGCATCTGCTTCTGGTGGGCATGTGGTTGCCAACGTACTGTTTTCAGTGGGATGTCCAGGAGATGTCCCGGAAGATTTTGATTTTGATGCAAAGCCTAAATATGCTGAGCTTCCTATGGAAGATGTGCCTGTGGCCTGTGCCTGGTCACTGTATCCCATTGGAAGTGACCAATATTTCCCGGTGATTGTAGAGGAGGTTGAAAAAGCCATGGCTCTCTCTAATGTGGAGGTGGAAAGTTATCATTATTGTACAAGACTTGACGGGACTGCAAAAGCTATCTTCAACTTACTTGAGACCTCTTTTGAAGGTGTATCTAAAAGGATTCCACATACCATTATTCATGCAACATTTTCAAAGGGAAGCCCATCAAAAGCAAAAGAGAAAATTGAGATATAGAGTCATTGAATGAATTATTAGAAAATTTTTTTTGTGTATATAATTCATATCAATGCAGTATAGTTTATTCATTTTGCCATTTATTAAGAGATAAACTATAAATTAAAGGGGGAATAAAAAAATGATTAAAAAATTTGGTTGGACTTTAAAAGATATTATAGTTTTGTGTGTATTGGGTGTTGCCTTTGGAGCGATGTACCTAGGTGGAATCACTATCTGGGCATTTGCCAATGCAGCATTTGGACCTATCGGACTTGATATAGTATATGGGATTTGGTTCACGGCATCTATTACAGGGGCCTATATTATTCGTAAGCCTGGGATCGCTCTTGGTACAGAGTTGATGGCGGCTCTAGGAGAGGTTATACTTGGGACGCCTTCCGGTATCATGGTATTTGTCGGTGCTGCCATTCAAGGTCTTGGCTGTGAAGCAGTTTTTGCTGCCACTGGATGGAAAAAATACTCAACACCTGTTTTGGTCTTAGCAGGTATGGGTGCTAGTGTAACAAGTTTTATTTATAACTATTTTGCCTATGGATATTCAAAATTTGCATTGGGGATGCTGGCCGCTATGTTAGCCGTACGTTTAGTATCAGGTGCTGTTCTTTCTGGTCTGCTTGGTAAATGGATCGGTGATGGTCTTGCGGCTACAGGTGCATTGTCCTCATTTCCGTTAGGGCGTAAAAGAGCAGAAAAGAGAGTAAATGCCTAATGGCAATTGTAGATGTTCGCAACCTGTCTGTTGAGATCAATGGGAAAACTGTTCTCCAAGATGTAAATATAAAATTTCATACTCAGGAGCGAATCCTTATCTTAGGTGAAAGCGGCAGTGGCAAATCCACTTTGCTTTTATCCCTTATGGGGATTATTCAGAGGTTTGACAATGCAGATGTGACTGGAGATATTTTAATAGATGGTATATCAGTTAGGGATATGAAGTTATACGATACGGCACGTATTTTCGGAATGGTATTTCAAAATCCAGAAAGTCAGTTTTGCTCCCTCTATCCAAGGGATGAGGTAGCTTTTGGTTTGGAAAACCAATGTATCGATCCCAAGAACATGCCAAGCATAATAAATAAATCTATGAAAGACTTTGACTTTCCAAAAGAGAAGGAGAATCAGCTTATAAATACCCTATCTGGTGGTGAGCAGCAGCGACTGGCACTTTCATCCATTGCGGCTATCGATTCTAAGATGCTTTTGCTAGATGAACCAACGGCAAATTTAGATCCCAAAGGTCGACGGCAGGTGGTAAAGTCTGCCAAGAAGGCAGGACTGAATGGGAAGGGTCTGATGGTGGTGGAGCATAATCTAGAAAATTGGCTTCCATTTTTAGAACGTCTCATTGTTATTGATAGAGATGGTGGGATACTATGTGACGGCAACATTCGAGAGGTGTTCTATAAGCACGGTGAACTGCTTAGGGAGAAGGGGATATGGTGTCCTCATAACCTCAGAATCTACAGAGAATTAAAGAAAAGAGGACACAGTTTTAGTGGGATTCCATGTAATATAGAGGAGCTAAAAAAGGAGAAGGTACCTCAGACATTGTTAAAAGAGGTAATAGAGAACAACTATAAAATTCCTGATAAGGCAAACATTGTTGGAAACAAACCGATACTTAAGCTGGAAAAATTATCTGCTGGATATGCAAAAAATAAGCCGATTTTAAAAGAAATCGATCTAACCGTAAAGGAAGGGGATTTTTTTGCCTTGGTAGGCGGAAATGGGAGCGGTAAATCGACGCTTTCAAAGGTTATCCTAAAGCTTGTGGATGTATTTAGCGGCAGTCTTTATATCTCGGGAAAAGAATTGTCCTTATATAAAGAACGTGAACTCTATGACTTGATCGGCTATGTTTTTCAAAATCCTGAACATCAATTTTTAGAGGACACAGTATGGTCAGAAGTTGCATACAGCATAGATCAGCTTACTATGGATGAAAATAGCAGAAATGAAGAAGTGAACAGCTTATTAAAAGATTTTCATCTGGAGAAGTATGCGACCAATAACCCATTTAGTCTTTCTGGAGGACAGAAAAGACGACTTTCTGTTGCGACCATGCTGGTGGGAGAACGAAAAATATTAATTTTGGATGAACCGACTTTCGGTCAGGATGAAAAAAATACTATAATGCTGATGAAAAAACTCACTGAACTCAATCAACAGGGGATGACTATATTTATGATCACTCACGATTTGGATTTGGTGGATTCCCATGCAAATAGGACCGCTGTCATGTCTGATGGTGAAATTTTATACAGCGGGGATACTCAAGAGCTTTGGAATGAACATGAGATAATCAGAAAGAGTGGACTTCATCTGCCGTATAGATTGAAACTCATGAATGAGGTGAACTTTTGATGTATATGAGACACTTTAATCCAACTGCAAAACTTCTTGCCAATTTTATTATTGTGATGGCATCTCTCATGGTATTTGACCCCTATACAATGATTATGTTATTTGGGGTGAGTTTTTTCTTTGCCCTTGTCACAAAATCATTTAACCGAAAGAACCTAAAAATGATTATACCCCTTATCTGTTTTGCCTTTGGAATGCTTTGGATGAATGCATCATTAGCGAGAGTTGAAGACCCTGAAATTATTGCAAGCCTCGGGCCTCTGACCTTTACAGATAAGGGTCTTGTTGTGGGGCTGGTTTTGTTTTTCAGGATTTTAACAATTGGAGTCACATCCATTTTGTTTACCTTTAATACTGAGCCAGACGCTTTAATTCTGAGTCTGATTAAACAGTGCAGACTTAATCCTGGAATCGCCTACGGTGTATTGACGGCCTTGCGTTTCTTGCCGTCAATGGAATCTGACCTCGCCTTGATCAATGCAGCCCATAGAATACGTAGTTCCAAGCAGAAAAAGTGGTATAAAAAGAAAAACCCATGGTATCGAAATGCTATCCCACTATTGGCAACCAACATAAGAAAGGCAGAGAGAGTCGCTGTCGCCATGGAGTCTAGAGGTTTTCAAACAGATATGAAACGGACATATTACCGAACTATCAACTGGTATAAAAAAGACACAATATTTGTTTTGGGGACAGGAATAGTAGTTACTTCAATTATTTTATTTTCTGCTCATATGGGTTGGCTGATAGGATTTAAGCGTTGGCAGGGATTTTAAAAAAAAAATTAAAAACCTTTGATTTTTAATTTAATACAGAGGCCTTAAATAAAACCAAGAGCACATAGAAAATTAGTCCTATATGCTCTTGGTTTAAGTTATGATATTTTTTATTGTTTTTTTCCAAAAAGATATTCTTGAGAGGAAAAATTCTTTTTATCATTTTTTACTTTAAAATAAGTTCCCTTTTCATCTAACTGTCTTAACTTTACGTTGTCCCTTAAGATTGAATCTATGGTTTCCATAATTTTTTTATAAGGACCAGACTTTATAACGGGAAACAGAGTTTCTATTCTTCTATCAAGATTTCTACTCATCCAGTCGGCACTGGAAAGATATAGTTCTGGGTCACTATTATTCTCAAAATGGTAAACACGACTATGTTCTAAAAATCTTCCAATAAGGCTCAATACTTTTATATTTTCGCTGATACCTTTTATACCTGTCTTTAGGCAGCAGGCTCCTCTTACAATTAGAATGATCTCTACACCGACTCTAGAGGCATCATATAGTTTTTTAATAATTTTATCGTCTACTAGAGAGTTTACTTTTACTATGATTTTTCCTTTTTTACCGTTATTTGCATGCTGGATCTCTCGATCAATTAACCTGTAAAATTCATTCCGCATGTCCTTTGGGGCTGTTATTAACCTTTTCCATTTACGATTTTGAGAGAATCCCGTAAGAATGTTGAAAAGGTTGCTTACATCGACACAAAGTTCTTCATTTGTAGTAAGAAGGGAAAGATCGGTGTATAATTTTGCCGTTGAGTTGTTGTAATTTCCTGTTCCTAAATGAAGATATCTCTTTATCCCTGAAGATTCCCTTCTGACTATGAGAAGACATTTGGCATGGGTTTTAAGTCCCTTTATCCCATAAATAACATGACATCCTGATTTTTCTAGCTCTTTTGCCCACTTTATATTTCTCTCTTCGTCAAATCTGGCTTTCAGTTCTACCATCACAGTGACTTGCTTGTTGGATTTAGCCGCCTTTATAAGTGAACTTATTATAGGTGAATCACCGCTAACTCTGTATAGCGTCTGTTTTATTGCCAGGACATTTTTATCTGTGGCTGCAGCCTCTATAAGATCAGATATGTGATCAAAAGAATCGTAGGGATGAGAAAGTATCACGTCCTCTTTTTTTAGTGTCTCATATATAGCCTCTTTTTCAAGTTTAGCATATCTCTTTGGGGTATATTTTTCATATTTTATATCTTTAAATCCCCCATGACCCATAAGTTCAAAGATAAAAGTCAGGTCAAGGGGGCCGTCTACCTCATAAAGGTTGGAAAATTGAATTTTTAGATTTTTCGTCAGAAAGTCAAGAGAGTTTTTTGGAATATCTTTATCATATTCTATCCTAACAGGTTCCCCCCATTTTCTTTTTTGAAGCTCTTTTTCTATCTCGATAAGGAGGTCATCCGCCTCATCTTCATCAATTATCATATCTGCATTTCTTGTTATTCTAAAAAAACCGGTATCCAAAATATTGCATCCAGGGAAAAGGTCTTGGAGGTTTGATTTTACCAGTTCCTCAATCATAATAAATTCTCTTCCAGAGTTACATGGGAGTTCTATTATCCTGTTGACAACCCTTGGAACCTGTACAATGGACATATGTTTTTCCTCTCCATTCTTAAGGTGAACTACAATATTTAGTGAACCTGTTAAAATATGCGGAAAGGGTCTCGAGGCATCTATGCCCATTGGTGTCAGAATAGGAAAAAGAGTTTCATTATAAAACTCGTCGGCGTAATTTTTTTGCTTTTTATCCAGTTGGGAATATTTTTTGATCTTGAGGTGGTTTTTTTTATTTAATATTGAGACTATTTCTTTGTAAGAGATATATTGATCCTGAACAAATGTTTTTACTCTTTTATTAATTGCCTTTAACTGTTCTTCAGGGGTTAAACCTGAAATATCTTTTTTTACAACTCCCTCTTCATACTGAGCTATGAGACCTGCCACCCTGACCATAAAAAATTCATCTAGGTTTGAAGAAGTTATGGCCAAAAATTTAAGTCTTTCCAAAAGTGGGTTTATGGAATCGGATGTTTCCTCTAAAACTCTCTGATTAAACTCCAACCAGCTTAGCTCTCTATTGTAAAAATGGTTATATTCATAATTATTCCCCATAAAGCCTCCTATTTATCTTGAGAACTGGATTTATACCAAAGACATCTCTAAAAAATGCTTTTTGGTGATCAAAAGATATAGTCTCTATACGATAATCTTCTAGGATAGTTATATCTATAATTATTTCGTAATCTTTTAACTCAAATTTTATATTTTTTACTTTTTGTCTCTTACTTCTGTCCAAGGCCACAGACAATTTTAGTATTGCAGCAAGTTTCATGATATCCATCTGTCTTTTTCCACTGAGATTCTCAATATTCTCAGAATACTTGGAAAAGGCGATATTGTGAAAATAACATAAAAGTCCTACAACATTTAAATCCTCCTCTGTAAGTCCTGGTATAAAAGAGTTTGTAATAATATACTGGGAGTGGTTTTGATGTGAACTAAAATTGACATACTTGCCTATATCATGGAGAAAAGCGGCCAGTTCAAGGTGTCTTTTTTCAATTTCAGCCATATTATGCAGCGGTTTTAGAATGTCAAAAAGATTTTTTGAGACCTTTTGGACAAAAGTAGAGTGATTTTTATCAAAACTAAATTTATTTGCTTTATCTATTACTGCTTGAACGGTAAGTTCCCACAACTCTTTTTCCATAATCTCTTTTTCTTTTGGGTAAAAATGCTCATAGGCCATGAGATATTTTGTATCATAATAAAATATTTTGACTGAAGGTATCTCGAAATAAGCTGCAATGTATTTCAATAAGGAGAGTCTTGCAAATGTTGTTCTGGCCTGGATAGATGTTAGAGAATATTTCTGAGTGATATTTTTAAATGATTCTTCATTTAAGTTTTCCATCATTTCTTCAAGTTTCTCGTAGGATAAGTTTGAAAATAAACCCTTTGTTTTTGTAAGAATATTTTCAGATTCTCCCAATAAAATAAGACTATTTATTTTTTTTCTTCCCACCTCTTTTTTTATCTCGCTTAGATAATTTTCTATGTATTCTTGAATAAAATTTTCACTTTCTTTCGGGGTAAGTTCATAGTTGTTTATGATTTCTGCGAACTTGTAACCCCCTGTTGAGATAAATTCATTTATCATAAGTTTTTTCCCGTTGATGATAAAAAAGTCAGTGGTGGCAGAGCCGATATTTAGCAGTAAGGTATTTTTTCTTGGAGGTATTATCTCATTTTTTTTAATGAGAAATTTTTTAAAAAGGAGTTTTTTCTTCTCAAAGGTGGTTAAAACAGTTACTTCTAAACCTACTTTTATCTTGATTTGGTCTAAAATAAAAAGAAGATTCTTTACTGAGTTGAAACTGCTAGTAGTCACTGTGAGAATATTTTTTACACCGTAATCCTTAGAAAGGGATTTCATCCGATTCAGGATACTGCAAAGCTTTTTTCCCTTTTCAAAGGATATATAGTTGTTTTTTTCTGAATCTAAAAAAATATTGAGTTCTTCAATTACATTTTCTAAAATTTTAATTTTATCCTTTGATTTTTCACAGATGATCATTTCCACAGATGTGGGTGATATTTCGATAACTGAAATAACAGGCATATACACCTCCTAAAATCTATAAACTCTTCAATAAATTATAAGATTTATATTTTCAAAAGTCAAAGTTCCCGTGTAAAAGCTGTGTAATAAAAATATACCCAGGAAATAAGGCTTCAAGGGTATCTTTTATCTATTGTTTTTCAAAAGGGTTTAGCGATGACAGATAGATCTTAGAGGATAATCTGGATCTCTAAAGAAAAATAATATTGATTATTAAAAATTGTCCATAGGAGGGATTTAATGTATAAATTTGAATTTTTTTATCATGAGATAAAAAAGATGTCAAAAATCTTAGAAGAAAATCTAGAAAAGGTATCTCTCAGCAACGATCCAGAAACGGTTCATAAGTGCAGAGTAAGTATTCGGAGGATGAGAGGTATATTAAAGCTTTTCAAATGCCCTAAGCAGCTTGAAATTCCTATTAGGGAAATAGCTTCTATGCTAGGACCTTTAAGAGATCTAGAGGTTCAGATAGATTTTCTAATGAGTAGGTTAGAGATAGACAGTTCCTTAGGACAGATGCTAGACGACCTTTTATACAGGAGGGAGATACTCAAAAGACAGTTGGTAAAGTCTATTTCGGAATTTTCAAGAAAAGAATTCCTTTTTGATGTTAAAAATCTTCTTAAAAAAAAGAAAATTTACGAGTATAGAATTTATGGTGATTTATACAAAAAAGTTCAGGAAATCATAATTAACCATCCTGTGAATATCAATTCAAAAGAGCTGCATGAACTTAGGATAAAAATGAAAAAGATACGATATATGCTGGAGGCTCTGTCTGTTGAAAGGAGAGAATATAAGGAATTTATAGTTTTTTTTAAAAAATATCAAGACTGCTTGGGAGAGATACACGACATAGATGTCTGGTTAGATATTTTAATTAAAAAAATGTCGGAATTTGGAAAGCTGAAATCATTTTTGAGAAAAAAAAGGCATGAAAAAATTATTGAATTTAGAGACGCTTTTTATGAGATCCCTCTAGTATTGGGAAAGGTTCTAGGTACAGCCGCGACAAATGTAGCAGCTGAGTTTGAAAATAGTCAAGATATCAGATCCATGAGATATTCACAGGGTGAAAAACTTTCCATGACTGAAAAACTTGCAGTGGAATTATCACCAGATCCTCAGCATATAAAGAGGGTGAGGGAAAAATCAATAAAGATATTTCATGAGGTCAGGGAAATCATGAATCTAAATGAGAAAGATATTTTTTTCTTAGAGGCCGGGGCCCTTCTTCATGACATCGGTTATTCGATCTCAGAAAAAAAGCATAACTACCACTCCTATGAGATTATAGCTGCTAGTGAGTACCTGCCATTTTCTTTGGAGGAAAGAGTTGTGATATCCATGATTGCAAAAAATCACAGGGGAAAATTTAGTATAGTAAAGAAATTAGATGGAATACTTCCATCTAAGGTGATAAGGAGGATAATTAAGCTATCTGGTATATTAAGGGCCGCTGACGGAATGGAGTTTGAAAGTTTGGAATATGTTAAAAACTTTGAGATAAAGGTCTATCACGGAGAACCTGTTTTTGAATTAGGGGATATTTCCGCGGCTCTAACTGAGAGGTTCTCTAGAAAATCCGATCTTTTAAAACAAAGTTTTAAGAAAGATTTTGAGAAAAAAATAATAAAGTAGCACATAACTCAAGTTGCTACTTGAAAGCCCTCCCAATAAATTACTGAATTTGCAAGAATATTAGAGTCAAAAGATTTTGTCACGAATAGACACTAATAAAAGATAGGGAAATTAACACGAATAAGGACAAAAGCTTTTGGCCACAGAGGGCACAGAGAAAAAAAGAGAGTTTCACAGAGTTAAAACCAAACCATATATATGTTCTTTTGCGAGAGGTTTTTATCCCTTTTCCCTTGCCATTGACAAAATCAGCGTTAAGAATAACTGCAGTGAAATCCTTAGAAAAAATCGACTGTTTGAGCGTAGTGAGTAGCCAAAAAATAACGAGTGATACGAGTATATTTTCTGGTTCTCAGAAACTTGCTTTCTGAGTTTCATTACTTCTGTTGGATTTTCAAGGTTATTTAGCTGATTTTTCATAGGCTTGAACTTTTCTGAGAGATAAGGAACAGATTTCTGTGACCATATCTCTCGACTCTGGAAAATTTTTTCAGAGTTTCCCTAAACTTCTTTCAAGAGAAAAGTAACGAATCCCGATAAATTCAATATTTTAACTTGAAATAAAGGTAGCAACTTAAGTTAATTACCTTATGGGAATTATTATTTCTATGACCTCCCCTATACCACCTTCTAGCTGTATTTTTTCCTCACTTGATATCTCCAGTGAATTTCCGATTATTTTATAAGAATTATCCTCTATAAAATCCATCAACTTTTTATAACTGTTTTTCAAGTTTTCAAATGAATCCTTGTGGGTGATAGTTGCACATTTTTTTTCTTTTACATTGATTGCTGACTCATGTTCTATCTCCTCAGGAATTATAGAGCCCACGAATTTTAGGGGATAAATATTCAATTTTTTTAAATTTTTACTGTCCACAATGGCAACATGCTTTTTCTCTTTTAACTGCAGATTTTTTTCTATTTGAGCTAGTTTTTTAAATGCCTTTTCTATCTGCATATACCCATAAGGTTTTTTTACATCAACAATAAGCATCCTAAAGTTTATATCGGTTCTAATACCTGGTTTTAGACCCTCAGAAGATTTTACCTTATCCAGTTCATCATATTTTATCTTAACAACTTCTATTGATTTTTCCAGATTTTCTATCTTTTCTTTCATTGTCTTGATCTTGCTCTCCAAGAAATTCTGACTCTCCTCTATACTCTTGAAGTTAGTATATTTTTTTATCTCGTTTAATGAAAAGCCTGAATTTTTTAAGGCTATTATAAACCTAAGCACATATGTCTGATGTTCCGAATAATACCTATAACCATTCTCCTCATCTATATAGTAGGGCTTGAATAAGTCTATCTCATCATAATAGATCAAAGTCCTCCGGGATATATTGAAAATTTTTGCTATTTCACTTATTTTATATCGTTCTCTCATTTTTAAATCCACTCCTTGACTATAACGTATACGTTATAGTTTATAATACTTTATATACAAAGATATATCAATCATTTCAGGAGGAATAATATGAATATTGCAGTAGCAGGACAAGGATTTGGACTGGGACTCAGCCTAATTGCAGCTATAGGGGCACAAAACAGCTATGTGTTAAAAAAAGGAATATTAAAAAATAATGTATTTGCAGTGGCAGTAACCTGTACCTTAATAGACGCTGTACTTATAAGTTTGGGGACATTGGGGTTAGGAAGTATTATAGAGAAAAATAAAACATTTATGCTCCTTGCCACTCTCTTTGGGGTCTTATTTTTGAGCTACTATGGGCTGACATCTATAATGAAAGCAATCAGGAGTAAGGAATCATTTTTAATAGAGGAGGGCAGAGAAAAGGATTCCTTGAAAAAAACCATCCTAACTCTTTTAGCTCTCAGCTTATTGAATCCACATCTTTATCTGGACACTGTTATTCTTATTGGAAGTATCGGTTCAAAATATCCTATAAATCAGAGGCTGGATTTTGTAATAGGTACTTGCCTGGCATCTTTTGTCTGGTTTTTCGGATTGGCTTATGGAGCAAGGGTTCTCATTCCTATATTTAAGAAAGAAGTCACATGGAAAATTCTAGATATCATGATAGGGATAACTATGCTTTCGATTTCACTGAGCTTGATACAGTTTACCATCAAAAACCATTTTTAGATCAGAAGAGGGTGACCCACAAGTGATTTTTCTACTTGGGTCACCCTCTTATGCTTTTGTTATTCTATTTAATTTGATTTTTTTAGATAGTTCCCCCTATAAATGTAATTCTTAGGTAAAACTGCTTCTTTTTTTATGTCCCGGTGAACCAATGATTTACATCAAAATTAAATAGTCTGAACACCCCTTGCAGGAAACTATCTGTGGAGGCTGCAATGATAACAGTCCCGATCCCAGCATATCCTCCTAGAAGATAGACAGTGTATTGAGGATTGTTCCGCTACCTATTCTTTCTCCTAAAAAAAGGTCTAGAGTTATAACAGTACCTCCTACAAGAATGGCAGCCTGGCCTATTGTTATCCCCCCAACCTTTGAAATCCCTTGCTGGAGTACATCCCAGGGCGAAAACCCTAAGCTGGATTTTATTATTATAACTAAACCTAGAGAGCAGCAAAAGAATCCTAAAATTAATTTTATATACCTAAAGATCTCTTTTTTCAATATTTTCCCCCTTTAGAACCTGTACACATAAATAAATATTCTAAGTAGAATGCCCCAAATAAAGGGAAATGCAAGTATATTTATTGCAGTTAAATAGTTTTGATATAAGCCACTGGAAGGTTACTTTTAAAAGCTTAAATCCATTTTTTAAACTTTAATATTCCAAGGGTTATTATTATGGACAGAATCATGATAAGTACAGAAAAAGGGTACCCTAGGCTCCATCCTAATTCAGGCATAATGTCGAAGTTCATTCCGTAAATACCAGCTATTAAACTTGGCGGGGCGATACACACTGTGACCACGGTAAAAATTTTAATTATATGATTTTGTTCTAATTCGATCTTACTGGAAATATTATCTTTAAGATCATTGAGCCTGTCGAAGTTATAATTTATATGTCCATTTATTACTGATAAATCCTTGCTCTCAGAAATTAAGAGCTGCTGGCTTCTTTCACTCATGACAGGACTTCTCCTCAGTTGTAATATGATCCTTTGAAGTTCGATTAAGCATTCTTTAAGCTGGATATTATCAAGTTTTATTTTAGTCAGATTATCAAGTTCCTCTATTGAAATATTTTTTAGATCAAGAACTTCTTTGAAATATCTTTTAACCTTCTTTGAAACCAACTCAATGAGATCAGCATAATAATCTGTGAGAGAGCTCAAAAAAAGAAGAGTGAGTTCCTGGTCTGAATTTATATTGCTTGTATAGAAAATTCTGTTTTTTAAAATCTGAATAAGTGAAATATCCGAGACTCCGTTTAAATTTAGTATAAGAATATCCTTCAAAATTATTACGTGAATAAAACCTTCTTCAATTGTTTGATCTTTGCACAAGTTGGGAATGGTTAAGTTTAAAAATATTTGTGAGTCGATCTCTACGTATCTTGAGCTTATCTCTATCTCACTTCTTTTATCTAAGGGCTGGATAACAAAATCAAATCGTTTAGCTAAGTTGCTTATCTCCTGTTCGCTGGCTTCCATTAGCTGTATACTTAGAATTTTAGATCTATTTACATCAAGTTCATCTATACTTGAAACTGTTTTGATCTCTCCGTTTTTTAATAAAACCTCAACCATGTTCTCCTCCTAGTAATGATGTTGAAATTTGTTGCCTTACAAAACTATATTCTTAAAAATCGCCCATTACCTCTTTTATCTCATTTTTGAATATTTTACTTTTTTACTGAAGAAAAGAAAAAGAATAGACTTTAGATTAAAAATAACGGTATTACAACACAAATAAATGAATATGATTTGATTGGCTTGATATATATCTTTTTTATAAACTTCAGTATTTATAGAATTCTATTCCCAGAAAATTATTAGGATATTTCATACCAAAAGAGGTTGTAGAAATGGCTACAGGAACTATTAAATTGCTGCCTACAGCCTAGATATTGTAATATGTTAAAATTTCTGATTTAAATTGACAATTCGGGATTTCAGCAAAACAATTATATCACTTACAGATAAAAATAAAATTATTTTTAGATCTTGTAAAAGGATAATTTTATTTTGTTTTTAGTATGTATAGTTCGTAAAATGATAACTGAATTCTATTTAAACACTCTTAAAATTTTGATTTTTTTTATATGAATTTAGTAAAAAATTACTTATTTAACTTTCATTGACATTTATCTGAATAAGAGTTAACTTATTTGAATGATAACGAAATAAAGGAGTTGTTTTGTGGCTGATATATTAAAAGAAGCTGAAAGGTGTCTAATGTGCAAAAATCCCCGTTGTGTAGCTGCATGTCCTGCCTCTACTGAAATTCCGAGGATTATAAAATTATTTAAAGAAAATAAAATTATGGAAGCTGGAGAGATATTATTTGAAAACAATCCTCTTTCTTCTGTCTGTGGCCTTATCTGTTCCCATGAAACTCAGTGCAAAGGGAATTGTATCCTCGGAATAAAGGGTGACGGTCTAAATTTTGGAGATATAGAAAACTATATATCCTCATTTTATCTAGATAGAATGAAACTTGTGGAACCAAAAAAGAGAAATCAGAGTATCGCCATCATCGGTGGGGGACCTGCGGGAATAACGCTGGCTTTTATACTGATTCAAAAAGGATTTGACATAACTATTTTTGAATCCCATGACAAGATCGGCGGAGTGTTAAGGTATGGAATACCTGAATTCAGGCTTCCTAGAACATTGCTAGATAAGCTAGAAGAAAAACTCATTGAGGCCGGAGTGAAAATAAGACCCAATATCTCCATAGGATCTACCATCACTGTAGAAGATCTTTTTTCAGACGGATATGAGGCTATCTTTATAGGAACAGGTACATGGAAGCCAAAGAGGTTGCGTATAAAAGGGGAGTCCCTGGGACATACTCATTTTGCTGTAAACTACCTTAAAAATCCAGATGTATACAGACTTGGTAAGGAGATTGCAATTATAGGAGCGGGGAATGTGGCCATGGATGCAGCCAGGACAGCTATAAGGCATGGAGTTGAAAAGGCAACTATCTTATTCAGGGATGCCGAAGAATTTATAGAGGCTAGAGAGCACGAGGTAAAATATGCAAAGATTGACGGAGTGGAATTCATGTACCATGTGGGGCCTACAGAAATTACCGATGATGGAGTAAAAATTGTGGATATGGAGAAATCTATTTCCGAAGATGGGTATCCTGTATTTACCCCTTTAGAGGGATCAGAGAGGCTGTTTGAAAGTGATTCTGTTATTATTGCCGTAAGTCAGGGTCCAAAATCTAGAATAGTTTCAAATGTAAACAGTATCAAGGTGAATGACAATGGACTGATCATTACTGACAAGGACGGCCATACAACCATGCCAGGAGTATTCTCAGGAGGGGATGTAGTTACCGGTGCAAAAACGGTGGTAGAAGCAGTAAATATATCTAGAAATATAGCTGAGAAGATTGAAGAGTATTTAGATAAAAAAAGTTGAAAACAGATAAAACTCATGGGGACCTCAGATAATGGCAATAACTCTACCTTTAGTACTCTCAGGAAAGAGTGCCCTTGATTTTAGACTTTGAACTTGTATGCAGATACTATGAAATTTATCGTCTACAAAACTAGAAGGAACTATTTCCCCCCTCTTATCAGCAGTTGTTATAGATGAGATAACATGTACAGGATCCCTTGTGATTATGGCCATCGGGTTCAATATCTTGGGAGTGACAAAGATAAAAGTTGCCAATCTCAGTCTGGCTCCCTTTATTCCCATATTTATATAGTATCTTATTAGAAATTACAGTCAAGAGAATTATTTTAAAATTTAGATGAACAGACAGGGTTAATCTCCTGTCTGTTTTTTTTTAAAGTTTAAATTGAAAAATAAAAGTTTTTCTAAAGTAAAAGTACCATATTTTTAAGCCAGAAGATGCTAAAAGGTACATATGTTTGACATTGGAACTTGAAAACGTATTCCTTACATTTTTTCTTTGAAAATAATTAAAAATGTGTTAAAATTTAAGTCTGCAAGAAAATTAATATGTAATAAATATATCAAAGGAGTAGATATTCAAATTATAACAGACCTAAAAAATTTTTAAAATCTAGTTTTTATGAAAGAAAAAATTGTGTAATTATAATGGAGGATAAGATGAAAAATTTATTTAACAAATGGAATCAGTTGAGCCTAGTTAAGAGAATTATAGCTGGTCTAGTGGTTGGAACACTGTTGGCAATTACAGTTCCTGATCTAGCCAAACCAATATCAATATTCGGATCATTATTTGTAGGGGCATTAAAATCAGTTGCACCGATTCTGGTATTCTTTCTTGTAATGTCGGCAATATCCCAACATGAGAAAGGACAAAAGACAAACATGAAGTCTGTTGTCACTTTATATCTTGTAGGAACATTTGCAGCAGGACTTGTTGCTGTTGTAGGAAGTTTTATGTTCCCTGTGGCCATTAAATTGGGTGCTGGAACTGGAAACAGTGTAACACCTCCAGCTGGTGTTGTAGAGGTTTTAAAATCCTTGCTTCTAAATGTCGTTGACAACCCTATACATGCATTAGCTAGTGCAAACTACATAGGTATTTTATCATGGGCAGTGTTACTAGGGGTTGCACTAAAAAATGCCCCTGCAACAACTAAAACAATGATTTCTAATTTTTCAGATGCCTTATCACAGGTTGTAAGATGGGTTATTAATTTAGCCCCTCTTGGGATTATGGGATTGGTATTTTCTACTGTTTCAGAAAATGGAATAGGCTCAATGGTGGATTATGGACGTCTTTTAGGTCTGCTTCTTGGGTCCATGTTCTTTATGGCTCTTGTTGTAAATCCTCTGATCGCATTCTTTATGATTCGTCAGAATCCTTACCCACTTGTTATAAAGTGCCTGAAGCAAAGTGGTATCACAGCTTTCTTCACTAGAAGTTCAGCTGCAAATATCCCTGTAAATATGGAGTTGTGTGAAGAGCTTGGACTAGAAAAAGACATCTACTCCGTATCAATCCCTCTGGGGGCTACGATCAATATGGCAGGAGCTGCAATTACAATCTCGGTACTGACTCTAGCTGCAGTTAATACACTTGGAATCCAGGTGGATATGGGGACGGCGTTAATTCTCAGTATACTGTCAGCTGTAAGTGCTTGTGGAGCATCAGGTGTAGCCGGTGGGTCACTGCTTCTTATCCCGTTGGCATGCAGTTTATTTGGAATTCAAAATGAAGTTGCAATGCAGGTGGTGGCTGTAGGATTTGTTATAGGGGTTATCCAGGACTCGGTGGAAACAGGTCTGAACTCATCAACAGATGTACTTTTCACAGCTGTGGCTGAGATGTCAGAATGGAGAAAAAAAGGTAAAAAGATACTTATTGAAAAGGCATAAAATAGCTAAATATGAAAGGCCCCCTAGTTTTTAGGAGGCCTTTTATTTATGGTGAATTTAAGATTTTAAACTGTGGTCTAATAATTTTAGAAAAATCTAATTTAGATTAATTTTAATATTTCACTGTTTAATATCTCGTATCCCTGTGGCGAAAGATGAATTCCGTCAACAGAGTACTCACTCTTCAAATTAAGATTTTCATCGCAAAATAAATGATGTAAATCGATAAAATTAAAATTATTAATTGCGGCATTTTCTTCGATAATTCTATTTAATTTTCTTACCTTCATATTTATTTTTGACCGACCTTCTATGGGAAGTATTGACAGAACAATAATTTTTTTAAAGTGCTTTCCCAAAGTATGGAATATTTCCTTATAATATTTGTAACTCTTTTTCAAAGAAAATCCCTTTAGTATATCGTTAATTCCAACTTTAAGTATTACTTTTTTACAATTAAATTCAGATATTCCATTTATTCTAGACACGATATCCACTGTGGTATTTCCATAGACTCCTAGGTTTATTACCTTGTCATGCTTAAAAGGATTAAGCTCTGTTATGCTGTCACCCAATAAAATTGTAGTTTTCAATTTCTTCTCCTTGAATTTCACTGTTTATTTTTTAAAATTTAGATTATAAAAAATTATAATCTGTCACTATTGGTTCTCTTCCTGTTGTCTTATCATTGAAATACTCATAGAAGGATATCCCCATAAATCCACCAGAGATATTGAATACATTATTAAAACCTAGATTTTGAAGGGCCAAAACTGCATTATACGATCTCTGACCAGATCTGCAATGTAAATAAACAGGTTGATCTTTAGGTATCTCATCTACTCTTCTTCTTAACTCTGACAGAGGTATATTTTTTACACCTTTGATGTGACTCGTATCATACTCTTTTTTCTCTCTTACATCGATTATATATTTTTTATTTTCAACTAATTCTCTTACCTTGTGAGCAGCCACCTGTCTGAAAGAACCGTGGAGTAAGTTAGATGCTACATATCCGGCAAAGTTCACAACATCTTTAGCTGTACCAAAAGGAGGAGCATAGCAGAGTTCAAGATCTCTTAGATTTTCAATGGTGGCTCCAAACTTTATTGCAGTAGCGATAACATCTATTCTCTTATCTACGTTTCCTCTACCGATTGCCTGGGCACCTAATATTTTTCCTGTTGGTTTTTCAAATAAAAGTTTAAAATGAACTTCTTCAGAGTCAGGCATGAGTCCAACTTTATCCTTAGGAATTATTTTTACAGAATCATATTCAATCTTCATATCTTTTAATAGATGTTCATTTAATCCTGTTGCTGCAGCTCCGTAATTAAAGACTTTTATTACTGAAGATCCGATATATCCTGTATTATTGATGCATCTACTATGAATGTGGTCGGCCACTGAACGAGCTTGTTTTTGAGCAGGTCCAGCAAGGGGAAGTTTAAAATAATCCTGCATCAATGGATTGTAGACCTCTATAGCATCCCCCACGGCATAGATGTCAGAATCCACTGTCATAAAGTTAGGGTCCACCTTCATAGCTCCAGTCTTTCCTATCTCAAGTCCAGAATTTGTAGCCAGGTCTGTTTCAGAACTTACCCCTATAGCCAGTACCACCACTTCCGAATCTAGTTTTTTCCCAGACTCCAGTATTACCTTGTTTTTATCAAAAGAACTTACCTTGTCCCCGACGATGAGATCTATTCCGTGATCCATAATTTCCTTATTCAAAATTTGAACCATATCATAGTCAAACTGCTTCAAAATCTGAGGCATAGCCTCTACAAGGGAAACATTATAACCAGCTTCCACAAGGTTTTCAGCGCATTCAACCCCTATAAATCCCCCACCGATTACAGTTATTCTAGAAGGTTTTGTATCTTTGATAAAGAGATTTAATTTTTTTATATCCACCACATTTCTAACGGTAAAAGTATTTACTTTTTCTATTCCAGGGATAGATGGCACGATTGGTTTAGCACCTGGAGATAATATTAGTTTATCGTATGATTCCCTGTAAGTCTTTCCAGTAGCAAGATCTAAAACTTCCACCTCTTTATTTGCCCGGTCTATTTTTAAAACTTCATTATTTACTCTTGCCTCGATATTATACTGGGATGCAAATTTTTCAGGTGACATAAGGATCAAAGATTCGGCCTGTTTTACAGTTCCGCTCAGATGATATGGAAGGCAGCAATTTGAAAAAGAAACATTGGGTCCCTTTTCAAATATTATTATCTGGCTTTCTTCGCTCAATCTTCTCAGTCTAGCAGCAGCAGAGGCACCTCCTGCCACACCGCCGACAATTAAATATTTTTTGCCCATTGAAAACCACTCCTTAAATTTAGTAATGTAATTTTATCTTTCTATCCCGTCTCTAGCCATGACTCCCTGTTCATAATAGTGTTTGATCTCTTTCATTTCTGTTACAAGGTCAGCCTGCTCTATTACTTTTTCAGGTGCATATCTTCCAGTCAGAACAAGTTCTGTTTCTAAGGGTTTAACTTTCATCAGATAAAGAATCTCTTCCTCTGTTATGAGATTAAAATACGTAGATACACATATTTCATCTAGTATCACAAGATCATATTTTTTACTGAGAAGAACCTCCAAAACTCTATTATAACCTTCTTTTGCTTTTTTTATATCTAGTTCACTTACATCGTCACGGGACATAAGGCATTCTTCGGTCCCAAATCGTTCAACTAAAACACCAAGTTTTTCTAAGGTGTTCAGCTCACCGTATCTCTGTCCCTTCATAAACTGCCCCATATAAACTTTCAGATTGCTTCCGAGAGCCCTTAGGATAAGTCCGAGACTGGCAGTAGTTTTACCCTTGCCGTTTCCAGTATAGACCTGTATATAACCTCTCATTTTGACCTCCCATATAGATTTTCATAAATCATAAGATTGATTTCAACATCCCTTTTCCATATATTTTATGATTTCCTCTACAATTTCTTCGGAGGACAACCTAGAACTCTCTAAAGCTTCTCTTAAGTTTACCTTTTCAGAAAAAAAACACTCATTGCAGTGCATTCCATGTTTTTTTAATATTTCAATGAGAGATGGGTATTTTTTTAAAATCTCCTGAATATTCATTTCTAAAAGTATTTTTTTATTTAACATAACCATCACACCTATTCACTTTTAAGTTTTTCTATAAATTCAAAAAAACCAAGTTTTTCAAAAAAATCTTTTTCTGCAACAGAAGGTATTCTTTTTTGAGTTATAGCCTCTACCACTTTTTTTTGAAAAGGAATCTTTAAGGCCATATCAATGCCCATCTCTTCACAATATTTTTCTATTTTTTCTGAATGAGATAAAGAGAGATCATATTTATTTATAACCACATATATTTTTAACCGGAATTTTTTTGTAAGCTCATAGACCCTTTTAAGATCGTGTATTCCAGAGGAAGTTGGTTCGGTAACTATAACCACTTTTTTAGCACCTGTTATAGAGCTTATGACGTTGCACGCTATTCCTGGTGACCCGTCGATTAGGATAGTTTTTTTAGCATTTTCTTCAGCTATTTTTTTTGCAGTTTTTCTCACTTCGGCTACAAGTTTTCCAGATGCATCTTCTCCTGGTATGAGTTTTGCATGTACCATATCTCCAAAGGAAGTTTCTGAAACAGATAACTTACCTATTACAGTATCTTCCATTGTAATTGCCGATGCGGGGCATATATACTCACACAGTCCACAACCTTCACATTTTCCGGAATTTATTTCTATCTCATGTGAAATAGCGTTAAATTTGCATAACTCATAGCATTTTTTACACATGATGCACTTGGACTTATCCAAAAAAGCCTTCTGCAGACCGACGAAGTTTCTTTGAGATTTTTCTTTACTTTCAAAAAGTATATTTAGATCCGGTGCATCTACATCACAGTCGCCTATTACAATATCTTCAAAATAAGGGATAAGAGATGCAGTTAGAGTTGTCTTACCTGTACCGCCTTTTCCAGAAATTACTACGATTTCATTTATCATTGGCCTCCCTCCTGAACGAGTTCCAATTTTGTTTTTATATTTTCAAACAAGTTGACAAAGAGTTCTTTATAACTTTGCATATTTTCACTAAAAATAACTCCGTTAGCATAATACTCAGCGATCTCTCTGCTATAAGGAATATTTTCAAGGACCTCTATATTTTCATCGGCACAGTATTCATATATTTCATTGTTTCCCAGACCGGCTTTATTTACAACTACACCAAATGGGATTTCCATCTCCCTTAGCATCTCCACAACCATCTTCATATCACTAACACCAAAGGGTGTAGGTTCTGATACGATAACTGCATAATCTACCTCTTCCACAGCCGCTACCGTTGCACATGAGGTCCCAGGAGGAGAATCGATAAAAACTATGGGTTCATTTTCTACCGATTTTTTTAGATGCTCTATTATTCTCACTCCTGACATCTCACCGATATTCAATTCTCCGTATTTCATCTGAATTAAGGAGTCAGAGTTGTTTCTGTATATTTTTCCGATCTCTCTTTTTTCATACTGGATCGCTTTTGTAGGACATACGATCTCACAACCTCCGCAGTTGTGACATATCTCTTTAAAAATAAGCACCCTGTCTTTTGCAGGAAGAATGGCATTATATCTGCAAAAATCCCCACATTTTCCACATAGATTACATTTTTCCATATTTATTTTTGGATATTCTGTTTTAATGCTCTCTTCCTGATTAAATTTAAAATCAAAGAAAATATGTAAATTTGGCTCTTCCACATCAGTATCTATTACAGTGCACCCTGGAACATTCACAGCTAGATTTGAAGTGACAGTAGTTTTTCCTGTTCCACCTTTTCCGCTAAGTACAGCTACTTTCATTATTATGCCCTTCTTAGTCCTGAATGTTCTCTTACAGAAGCAGATTCAAACTCTTTTAATTTTCCCTCTTTATAAGCTTTTACTGCCTCTTCCACTGTTTTAAAACTGCCCTTTTTATATGCCTTTATTTTAAAGGCTTCAACTGCTGTGACTGCTTTTGGTCCTAGCTCGGGAGCAACAATTATTTCTACTCCCTCATTTGAAAGTAATTTTACAGCCTTTCCACCGGCACCGTTTGATTCATTTTTTGCTATATTTTCTATGGTTTTAACTTCCATGTTTTCTGAATCTACTATTACAAAGTATTCTGCTCTTCCGAACATGTTGTCAATTTCTGCTTTTAAACCCTTATCCTTAGACGCTACTGCTATTTTCATTATATATTCCTCCTTTGGAATTACTGTTAATTTAATTCTGAATAAAAAATATAAATTTCAGTTTATCGTGGCTTAATCTAGCTCAGAGATGAGCTTTTCCAAATCTTCTAACTTATTTTTAAAAATATCTCTCTTATTTTCTAAAAACTCTCTTCTGTCTTGTCTGTTTTTTACAGAATACCCAAATCCTTCTCTGCAAAAATATCTTTCTTCTCTGTTTCTAGCACATCTTCCAAATTGATTTTCATTGTCTAAAGAGCTAAGCTTGTTAAAACCTCTGTTAAATCTTGATCTTCTTCCAAACATAATAAACCTCCTCTTTGTAGATGATATTATTTGATTATCCAATATTATTATTATAATAAAAAACCGGGAATCCGGTTTTTTATTGATTAGTGACTACAGCTGTGTTCATCATCGTGGTCATGGCTGCAAGCAGAGCCTTTAGAGTAAAGTTCTCCTCCTGTATATTCTTTCAAATTATTATCAATACTTCCAGATGCTCCAAGGATAACATCTATATTTTGAGCTGTGAACAGGTCTATGGCTCTTTGTCCCATTCCTCCTGTTATTATTGTATTTATATTGAGTTCTCCAAGGAATTTTGGAAGTAATCCAGGTTCATGTGGAGGAGCGTCTACCAATTCTTTGTTTAAAATTTCTCCTCCTTTTACAGTATAAATTGCAAATTGTTTACAGTGCCCAAAATGAGATTCTACAGTTTCACCGTTGTTAGTAGGAAAAGCTATTTTTAGACTATTCATAATTTCTTCATCCCCTTTTGTTTTAGTTATAATACTTGTTATTACTGAATTCAGAGCGTTATAAGCCACACCCTCTTTTTTAGAGAAAATATAAGGTTTCCCTTCGTCTCCTGCTTCTACCATTTCAGCAGTCATAGGTATCTTACCTAGGAAATTGACATTCATCTCATTGGCTGCCTTTTCTCCGCCGCCGTTTTTAAAGATATCAATTCTTTCGTCACAATGAGGGCATACAAAACCACTCATATTTTCTATTATTCCCAGTACAGGCATATTTACCATTTCTGAAAACTTCACAGATTTTCTAGAATCTAATATAGCAACATCCTGAGGAGTTGTTACAATGACACTTCCGTCTACTTTTCCCAGGCTCTGAGCTATAGTAAGCGGTTCGTCCCCTGTACCAGGTGGAAGGTCCACTACAAGATAATCAAGGTCTCCCCAGTCTACATCCCCTAACAGCTGTTTGATAGCTCCTATTTTGGCCGGCCCTCTCCACACAATGGGGTTGTTTGAGTTTTCTAAATAAAAACTGAGAGAAACCACTTTTAAATTTTCACTTAGCTGTAAAGGTTTTTCCAAAGAGGGAAGTTTTGTTCCTTCTACTCCTAGCATAAGAGGTATATTGGGACCGTGAAGGTCTGCATCCAAAATTCCCACCTTCTTTCCAGCTAGGGAAAGACCGTAGGCTATATTGGTTGACATAGTTGACTTTCCTACACCACCCTTACCACTCATGACAACTATCTTATGCTTGATCCGATCCATGTTATTCTTGATTCTTATTTCCTGTTCATCTAGATTACTGCTCTGACAACTCATATTCAAACTTCCTCCTCTTTTTCAGTATAAATATAATTATTTTTAATATTTATTGCCTTATTATTTAACAATGCATCGACGATTTTTTTTCTCCCTGACTGGAGAAGTCTCTGGATAGTGGCTCTTGAGACGCCCATTATTTCACTGGCCTCTATCTGGTTTTTGTCCTCATAGTCACATATCCGAATGGCCTCAAATTCATCTAGATTGATGTTTGCTATCTCTAATTCTCTCATTTTAATTCCGTTAGGTTTAAAGGTTCTTTCTCCATCTAGTATCCTACAGCATCTCTTTTTTCTAAAACGTGGCATAAAACCTCCTCCTAATTTTTCGTGTGCATATGCACATTTAAAATTTACTCCTTTTTTTTTATTTTGTCAACAAAAAGATTATATAAAATTTCAGAATAAAATAAATCCCTCATCAAGGAAGGATTCGGTGAGGTATAGGAATTGTGCCAATACTCACAAATAATTTTTTGTTGAGGGATAAGATATATTTAATTTTTTTTAAACTGTGAATTTGTATCCAATTCCCCAGGCGGTCTTCAGATATTTTGGTTTCTGGGGGTTATCCTCGATTTTTTTTCTCAAATTGAGAATGTAAACTCTTACAGAATTATTGTCTATAAAAACATCGTTCCAAATCTTTTCATAGAGCTGGTCCTTGGTGAATATTATATTTGGATTTTCCATAAAAAATTTCATGATTTTAATCTCTTTTGCAGATAGAAAAATTTCTTTACCGTTTTTAAAGAGCTGGTAAGTATCAAGGTTTAGAATAAACGGTTCTTTTACAAGTTTTTTTGAAGACAACTGGAGTTCTTTTACACGGTCCCCTCTTCTAAGGTGTGCCTTAACACGGGCAATTAAAACAGAGATATTAAATGGTTTTGTGATGTAATCGTCAGCCCCCATTCCAAAGGCAAGAATTTTATCATAGTCCTGTTGTTTTCCAGTCAGAAAAATTATAGGGGTATCTATCTTCTCTATCTGGATATTCCTCATAAGTTGGAATCCGTCTGTATCTTCTAGCATTATATCTAAGATTATGAGGTCAAAGGTCTTAGAGCCTATAAGAGATTGAGCTTCTTTCCCTGTTGTTGCAACAGTAGTGTCTATATTTTCAGGTTCGAGGACTTCTTTTATTAGGTTGCATATTTTAATGTCGTCATCGACGATCAATATTTCATGATTTTTCAAAATTTTAGGACCTCCTTTTAAAAAAATAAAAAAAATAGCTGACTAATTATGTTAGAATATTGAATAATGTTAATTAAAAGAAACAGCTTCCGATTTAATTATAACACTTTATAAAAAGAAAGGAGGAGATTTTTTGAAAAAAAATAGTCTGAAAACATTATCAGTTGTGATAATATTTTTCATTATCTTAATAGTTGGAAATATAAGCTACAGGGGATTTTTAAATTATCAGAATACTATAATGACTCAGCAGATAGAGCATCTTTTGACCACCTCTAAATCCATAGGGAAAAGTCTGGAACTATACGTGGGTGAAAAAGAAAAAAGCTTGAAAGATATGACCATAAATCTTGGACGTTATTTGGAAAAAACTGATAAGGAATTTATAAATGATGAAATTTTAAAAACTCTGGAAGTTTTTTATCATACGCAGGAAAAGGAAGTGTCGGAGTTATTTTATGTGAGTTTAGATAAAAAAAATACTTTGAGTTATCCCAAGGTAGATTCTCTTGTAAATTATGAAATTTTATATGATGAACTGGATTACGTAAGAAAAAATAAAAAATCTTATGTGGGAATGCCTTACCTAGATAGCAATGATGGTTTCTCTTTTAATATAGCTGAACCGGTTATTGTAAAGGGTGATATAATAGGGGTGGTTTTTGGAAAAATAAAACTTGAAAAAATTTATAAACTTTTGGTAGAACCTGTAAAGGCCGGGAAGTATGGATATGCTGCAGTAAAAGAGGTAAATGGTAAAATTTTGATGCACCCTGTTAAATCTCATATAGGGGGCAACATGGTAAGTTTTAGAAAGGAAAAATATCCCGATTTAGATCTGAAGGAGCTTAATAAACTTCTCGATAAACAGCGGATAGAAGAAGAGGGGTTCTATATATATAATTCCTATTGGTGGCCTCAAAAAGAATTAAAAAAGGTTAAAAAAATAAGTGTTTTTTCAAGGGCACAAATAGGAACAGAATTTTGGGTTGTTTCTATAATCATATCTTATGACGAGATAAAGGAACCCATAGAAAACTATCTTTATAGCAGTATTATTATTGCCTCAGTGATCATACTCATATTTTCATGGGTAGTTTTTTTGACTGTGAGAATGATAAAGAATAAAGAAGCCTATGAAATGGAGACAAATTATCTTAAGGAAATCAACAAATCCACAGAGGAGCTGAGAAAAAAAGATGCAGAACTGCACCACAGAAGAAAGCTAGAAACCATAGGAACTCTGACCGGAGGCATAGCTCATGAATTTAATAATGTGCTGACCCCTATCATGGGATATTCAGAAATGATTTTGAGGACTTTAGACCCAAACATTAAGAGTTATGATTATGCTAAAAACATATATGAATCCTCTGAGAGAGCCCAGGAAATTATAGATCAGATAAGGCTGTTTAGCGGGGATAAAAATATAAAGATAAAATACAAAGTAATTTCTATTAATAAGGTTTTAAGGGAAGCTTTGAGATTCTCAGAATCTTTGTTTCCTCCAGATATAAAAATAATAAAAGATATAAAAAAAGAGGAATGGTATCTCTATGCAAACGAGACACAAATCCATCAGGTGGTATTGAATCTCTGCACCAATGCATGTAATGCAATGAGAGACCGAGATAACGGAGTCTTAAAAATAAGTACGGATAGAGTGAAATATCAAGAGGATAAAGTATTGCAAAGAAGTAAACTTACAAAACGAGAGTACGTAAAAATATCCTTTGAGGACAATGGATGTGGAATGGATGAAGATACAGTTGAAAAAATATTTGATCCTTTTTTTACAAAGAAACTTTCGGAAAAAAGCAGTGGTCTTGGGCTTTCTATTGTTCAGGGTATAGTGAGAAAACATGGAGGAACAATAAATGTATTTAGTGAAATAGGAAAAGGCAGCAGATTTGATCTATACCTTCCAATAAGCACTGAAAAAATAACAGACCCTGATAAAAATGTAGAAAATGAAGATATACTGGGAAATGAGAGTATATTAATTATAGACGATGACAAAGATGTAGCAGAAATGCTTAAAAGTGGCTTGTGTGATTTAGGTTATCAAACTGCAGTCATAACTGAAGGAAGTAAAATTTTAAAAAGATTTGATTATATAAAAAATAACTTCAAAGTTGTGATTACAGACCTTGCAATGCCTGAAATAAATGGAATACAGCTTTCTAAGAAAATAAAGGTAAAGAAACCAGAAATTAAGATTATTTTGATGACAGCCTATTCAGATGAGCCTTTAGAAGAGTATATTCGAGATAATATTATAGATGCTTATTTAATGAAGCCTGTAAGTGCTTCTCAAATAAGCAGATGTATAAGAAAAATTATGAGAAACTTTTGAGAACCTCAAAACTTTACCTTAGAAAGGTAAAGAAATATTTAATTTAAAAGGATCCCCTAGTTAATAGAGGATCCTTTTAAGGTATGAGAATTTAATTTAAAGGAAATTTTTGAAAAATCTAAATTTACATTACAGCGCTGAACACAGCTCCGAATACAGTTGCCACAATTAGAGAGAGAGGAGCTCCTCTAAACAAAAGTTGATTAAAGAGAACGTCTTTATGTTCCTCTCTTTCTGCTCCAAGCAGAAGACTTCCCCCAGATGAGAATGGAGAGACAGAAGTGGCCTGTGCTCCTACTATGATTGAAGCAAATAATATTGCAGGATTCAAACCAGTTGCAACGGCTATAGCTGGAATTATTGGGAATAGTGCAGGCGCAACGACTCCAAGTGTACTTGCAAAGAAAGACATAGAACCTCCAACGATACAAAGTGCAATCGGAACCATTGGTTTAGGAATATTTGTACCTATCCATCCTGAGAGTAATCCTATAGTACCGGCTTTTATAGCTATAGATATTAACATTCCAACACCACATATCATGATGATTGTTTCCCAAGGTACTTTTGCAACAACTTCTTTTTGTTTTCCTAAATCCATCATCAGAGCAATGATCGAGAAAACAATTGCAATAAGACCGATATCCATTTTTGAATTTACAAATTTAATAGTTTCATTTCCAGGAATAAGTATATTCAAAACGGGAATTAAAAGTACAATAAAGACCATTGTATAGATCAACCTTAAGTTAGCCTTTTGTTTATCATTAAATTCTTCCGGGACTGCTACATCCATAGTTGCGTCTGAAATATTTTTTTTGTTGGTTATTACGAGTGCACTGAGAACAATTATAGGGATAATAAAAGATACAGCAAATATTGTTGTTGTATAACCAAATACATTTTCACCATAACCTGCATTTTCAATAAGTCCCTTGAAAATAACTCCACTGGCACTTGTCATAAAATTAGAACCAGCCAGACACCCATAATTTACAGCTAAAGCCCCCGTCAGTTTACTAAGTCCTGTTTTTTCACATAATATTAATGTTATTGGACCAAAGAAAGCTAGTACTGAATAATAACCTGCACCCAACGCAGCTATTATCATTGCAGCAAAAAATATAGCAAATGGAAGCAGATGTGGAAATTTTCTCGTTCGATATAAAAGATGTTGAGCTAATTTTTCCAACGTTCCGTTCAATATTGCAAAATTATAAAAAAGTGATACAGCAAATACAATGAAGAAAATTTTGATAGGCCAAGTACCAATAACGGCTTTAGCCTTCATTCCCATGACAAAAGAACCGATGATATAAGCAAACCCCATTGCGAAGAAACCTGTGTTAATTTTTGTTCTGTAACCGAGAGCTATTGAAGTTACTATAGCCATAATAATTAACAAACTTATCATAATATCCTCCCTTATTTTCCAATATTTAATAATTTAGCCGGGTTTTTAATGGTCATTATTTCTAACTCTTCTTTAGTTACTCCCCTATCGAAAAGGTATTGCATATATTCTGCAAAAGCAAGTTCCCAGTTTGGATTTTCCACCTGTCCACCATCGGTATTTACTATGATATTTTCACAACCTATTTTTTTTATAAGTTCATAGTTATCTGCAAGGTTACTTTTGTAAACACCGCCACCCATTGGTTGGGCATAGCACCGTTCTAGATAAACATCGTATTCTTTAACTAATCTTTCTTGGTCTTCATTACTCATTCCGACTACCCAAAATTCCGGGTGGTTTATAAGAATCTTATCTAGACCCATTTTTTTTGCATGATCTACGACAATGAAGATCTCCTCTGGAGACAGATGTCCAGTAGCTAAAACTGCATCATATTCTTTTATAAGTGAAAATATTTCTGTCAAAACGGGAACTGGCTTTCCGTTCTCGACGCAATTTATGCCTCCGCTTTTTCCAAATTTTTCCATCTGATTTGCAGCGTGAATAGTCGGCAGCCACACTATTTTAGCTCCTAATTTCAAAGCAGTTTCTACGGCGACTGGATTCAGACCTCCCACGGCATAGTTTAACGTGATACCACCATACATAACAAAGTCATTGTCACCCTTGTAAACTTTTTTGTTATATTCATTTGCCAGATAAGCCCTATCCATTGTAGTTCCGTGATGAGTTTTAATGACTATAGCCTTGGCACCGGCTTTTATCCCAGCCTCTAAAAGCTCAAAATCGGTGTATGCCCTCTCCCGAATATCGGGATGGGAATGTACATGTAAATCTACAATTCCATTTAAAGAAATATTATTCAATATTACCCCTCCTCAAAATGTGTTTTTTTATAAGCTCCAGCGTTCTTATATAGCGCTAAATGTACTTCATAAAGATATGGTAATGTACAAAAGTAAAAATGTCGTTTTGTAGTTATTAAAATTTCTTTACAATTACTGAATGATGCTTTAACATTTAATAATACATAGAGAAATTTAGGAGGGAATTAAGTATGGTAGATAAAGTTAATATTTTTGAAGAAAATATTGAAAGATGGGATGAAACAGTAGATGTAATAGTTGTAGGTAGTGGTTTTGCAGGGCTTACAGCTGCCATAGAAGCTCATAATGCAGGGGCTTCTGTCGTCCTTTTGGAAAAGATGAAGGCAGCAGGAGGAAACTCTATTATAAGTGACGGTGGAATTGCAGCACCTGGGACCGAACTTCAAAAAAAATACGGTTTTGTAGATACTCCCGATATAATGTATGAGGATATGATGAAAGCAGGTCTGGGGATAAATTACCCTGAACTGGTGAGAGTGGTTGTAGATAATGCCCGTGATGTCTTTCAGTGGTCAGTTGATTATCTTGGAATAGAGTATCTTGACAGAATAGATATCTTCGGAGGACACTCAGTACATCGTTGTTACACTGCAAAAAATGTTACAGGAGCTACAATCATAAAAAAACAGATGGAAAAGATGAGCGAACTGGGAATTGAAGTGAGATTTAAGTCCTACTTGAAAAATCTTGTTGTGGACTCAAAGGGAAGGGTCTGTGGTGTGGTAGTGAAAGAAGATTATGATTATAAGGATGCTTCAATGGGCAGAGACAGATATATAAAAGCTGGAAAAGGAGTTATTCTGGCAACGGGAGGCTTCGGAGCTGATGTTGATTTCAGATCTTCCCAGGATCCAAGGCTCACAGAAAAGATAGGTACCACCAATAAACCTTTCGCCACCTCAGAAACAATAAAAGAATCAATAAGGGTAGGGGCTATGCCTGTGCAGTTATCACACATCCAGCTAGGTCCATGGGCCTCCCCTGATGAGGCAGGCTACGGAGTGGGGCCTATGTTTTCAGAATACATAGTATTTCAGTACGGTGTTATTGTAGATCCCGCTACAGGAAGACGTTTTGTAAATGAACTTGCTGACCGTAAAACCCTTTCAGATAAACTGCTTTATAAGGGACATCCATGTATTGGTATCGCCGACTCAAAAGCTGTCAGAGAGGCTGGATGGAACATAGATTCTGGTTTAAAGAGAAAAGTGGTGAGAAAGTTTGATACCTTAGAAGAAGTAGCAGATTTTTACGGAATACCAGAGGAAGGTATAAGAGAAACTATAAACAGATTTAATGAAAATTTTAAAGAGGGCGTGGACAAGGATTTTGGAAAGCCTCTTATTGAAAATTCATCTCCAATTGGTGAAGCACCTTATTATGCCATGAGATTATGGCCCAAGGTTCATTTTACCATGGGGGGAATACGGATAGACACTGATGCCCAGGTAATAAGTATAGAGGGAGATGTAATCGAGGGCTTATATGCAGCAGGAGAAGTTACAGGAGGAGTTCACGGAGCATCTAGACTGGGAAGTTGTGCCATCACTGAATGTATGGTATTTGGAAGAATAGCCGGAAAAAACATAGCAAATCAACCTAAAATCTAGATACTCTATTTGAAATATTCAGTCAGGACATGTTTTTAATTTAAAAATAGTAGTTTAAATAATTGACATTGAGAAAAAAGCAATGTATTATATAATTAAATTCTAATATAATTATTTTTAAGTGGCTAAAATTTTAGTTAAAAATCATGGAGGTGACTGGATGTTTTCAAAGCAATTGATTAAATCATCCAAAAGGAAAAAGAATTTTTATGAAAATTATACCTGGATAATATTTTTACTCATGTGGATACTTCCAATTTTTGATATAAGATTTGGTATTTTAGGACTCGTTTCCATGTCTATGGCGGTAATTTTGTCACTATTCAGCAGGGGAAAACCTCACTGTGCTTATTTTTGCCCTAGAGGTGGAGGTCTTCAGAAAATTTTGACTAGGTTCAGTATGGGGTACAAAACACCAAAATTTCTAACTGACAAGATCACCAGATACGGCTTTACTTTGCTTTTGACTGTGAAAGTGGTTTCTGGTATTGTAAAATCCCAGAATATCTATCAGCTGGGATCTGCAATGTATACAGGATTTGTAGCCACAAGTATTTTAGCTATTACAATGGGGATACTGATGAAACCAAGAGTTTACTGTGGGGAGCTATGTCATGCGGGGAACATTGCCGGACTTATAAATCAGATAAAGACGAAAAATAAATAATTGTTTGTGAATGTATCTAATATAACCTAAAGGCGGTGAAATCTTTGAATTTAGCTTTATATGGTGTTACTTTGTTTCTTCTAACTCTTTCATATTTTAAAGATAAAAACAAGACTAAAAAATCTCTTAAAAAAGCGTTGAAGTCTTTTGAAAATATACTTCCTCAATTTCTAGGGGTAATAGTTCTTGTGGGAGTACTTATGGCAGTTTTTAACCCTGAAACAATATCTAAAGTTATAGGTAACCAGTCAGGATGGATTGGAGTCCTAGTTTCTGGAATAATAGGATCGGTGACTTTGATTCCGGGTTTTGTAGCCTTTCCCACAGCCTCTATACTGCTGGAAAACGGTGCTGGTTATATGCAGGTTGCAGCCTTTATCTCCACCCTAATGATGGTAGGTCTTGTGACCCTTCCTGTGGAGGCTGAATATTTTGGTAAACGTCTGGCAATTTTTAGAAATTTAATGGCCTTTATTTTTTCGTTTATTGTGGCTTATATAATAGGAATAGTGATGGGGTAAAATGAAACTTATTAAAAGATATAAATTTTTTACGATTACACTTTTGATTTTGACTGCTTTATTCTTTGTGAATCATGAAATGGGAATAAAAGCCGTAGGAATAACCGCTTATTCATTGAAGGAGATGGTCCTTGTAATCCCTCCTGTATTTATATTGCTGGGACTTTTGGATAACTGGGTTCCAAAGGAAACTATGGTTAAATACATGGGGGAAGATTCAGGGATAAAAGGAGTTATGCTGGCTCTGTTTATAGGTTCTGCGGCAGCAGGACCACTATACGGAGCCTTTCCTGTGGCAGCAGTATTCATGAAAAAAGGGGTTAAATTCAGCAACATAATAATATTCTTAGGAGCCTGGTCCACCACCAAAATACCTATGTTTTTGTTTGAAATGGCATCTCTAGGATCTAAATTTGCATTTAGCAGGCTGGTAATAGATATTTTCGGAATAATAATAATGGCCAGGATAGTTTCTAATCTGATACCCAAAGATGAGATACAAAGGATATATATGAATGCAGAAAATTTATAGTAAAAGTTATATATTTTCTTGTCTATATTAAGATAAGATCTGGTCGCAATGTCTGGATCTTTTTTATTTTGTAAGTTTTGTTCCATATGACTTAATATTTTTTGACATTAGAAATACAATCACCTGAAAAAAATTGCAATTGTATTCTTTGAGTATTATTATTAAAGAGGTTAAGAAGTCAAAGATTTTGTGAAAGAAGTGTGGATAAAGTAATATTATTAATATGGCTCTATATATAAAAAATGCCATTTCAGTTTTAGTCTGAGGAGAGTTATGACCATGGAAAAAGTTTGTATAATTTTAGCGACTTTAATATTTTCTAGTATCTATTCCCTGAAACTTTCTAAGAAGTTTAATATCCCCACCTTGATAATATATCTCGGCGTGGGGATGCTTGCAGGATCAGAAGGTTTTGGTGGGATAGAATTTGACAATGCAGAGCTAGCCCAGTTTATTGGAAATATGGCCCTGTGTATTATTCTTTTTTCAGGAGCCTACAATACAGATATAAAAGAGGTGTCAGCAGTAAAAAAAGAGGGCCTGGCTCTTGCATTTGCAGGAGTATTTTTTAATACTGTTTTGGTGGCTGTGCCTATATATTTTTTTACCCCCTTTGACTTTTTTGGTGCACTTCTTTTTGGGGCGATAGTTTCTTCTACAGATGCCTCTGCAGTGATGTCGATACTCTCATTTGGTGGGCTAAATATCAAAGATAGGGTAAGAGGGATATTGAAGCTTGAGTCAGGAACCAACGACCCCATGGCCAACGTCATTATAATCCTTCTTATAAATATAATAAAATTAGGGAATGTAGGTATACTTCAAGGTCTGGTATTTTTATCCCTTCAGATACTGGTAGGAGCCGTGGCAGGATTCATTTTTTCTAAAGTAACGGTCAAGTTTATTGAAAAGTTTGAAATAAAAATGCAGGAACTCCATCAGCTGATTATACTTGGTGCCATACTTTTTACCTATGGATCTACAAATATTTTAAAGGGAAACGGTTTTATGGCCATCTATATTTTAGGAATAACTCTAGGAAATACTAGCTTGAGTTACAGAAGAAATATAGGGCGTTTTTTTGGGTCCCTTTCATGGATGGTTGAGGTAGGAATGTTTGTTATGCTCGGGCTTTTGGTTTTCCCAAGCAGATTTTTAGCCATATGGAAATTAGGATTGGCAGTATCTCTGGTGCTTATATTTCTGGCCAGACCTTTAAGTGTTTTTATAACTCTTTCTAAAAGCGGACTTAATAAGGAGGAAAAACTTTTTATTGCCTGGGGAGGCCTTAAGGGGGCGGTTCCCATAGTTTTTGCAACTTTTCCTTTGGTAGAGGGGATAGTCAATGCAGAACTCATATTCAATCTTGTTTTTTTTGTGGTTCTCCTTTCTGTAATTTTTCAGGGTATGACCCTTCCCTTTGCATCTAGTTATTTAGGACTAAAGGAGACCAGAAGTAAAATTTTAGAAAAGGGTGATCTAGAAAACTTAGAGTACTTTGAGGAAAGCTTGGTGAAGGTAAAAGTAAGAAATGAGGGAGCAGTGGCAGAAAAGAAAATTAGTGAAATCGGACTGCCTAAGGACATTCTTCTCATACTCATAAATCGAAAGGGAAAGAATATACTTCCTAAGGGTGATACCGTTATAGAGTCAGGAGATGAGCTTTATATTTTGGGAGAAAGTCCAGAGATGGTTGAAAACTATATTACCAGAGCACTGGAAAAAATTGGTTCCAAGGATCAAAAACAGCAGGTTTAATCTGTAAGTAGATTGAAAAGTTCATACTTTAAAGTGAAAGGAGATTTTTCTGAAGCTCCTTTTTGTTTGTATAAATTTAAATTGCCTGTGTAAACTATCTAAATTTTAATTTTGACACAAAAATATTTGATTTGACTTGACATTATTTGTGAAAAAAGATATAATTGCCTTCAAAATAATACGTAACCGGACTTTTGGAGGTATAATATGAAGAAGTTAAATGATGGAAAGTTTTATGGGACAGGAATAGGATATGGCGGAGATATAAAGTTGTCTGTAGAGATAGAAGGTGGAAGAATTTCTAAAATTGATTTTTTAGAGCACAATGAAACCCCGGTGATCTCTGATCCGGCTTTTGACAATGTGCCTGGTAAAATTATAGAAAAGAATTCTATACTGGTACCAAATGTATCTGGGTGTTCTGTGAGCTCGAGGGGGATAAGAGAGGCCGTAAAAAATGCCCTAGTAGAAGCTGGAGGAGATATAGAGACTTTAGAAAAAGAGATTCTACAGTCAGAAACTCTAGAAAAAATAGCAGTGGGTAAAAATAAACTAAAGGAAAAAGAAGAATTTGATGTGGTGATAGTAGGAGCAGGAGGTGCAGGACTTGCTGCCTCTATATCTGCGGCTAAAAAGGGGGCTAGTGTAGTAGTCCTTGAAAAGACCGCAGCAGTGGGAGGAAATACTCTAGTATCTATGGGTGGAATCAATATACCTGGAAATGCTGCTCAGAGGTTAAAAAAGTTAAATGATTCACATGAGATCTACTTTAATGATGCACTTACTGGGGGAGACGGAGAGAATAATCAGGAACTTTTAAAAATTTTGAGTGAAAATGCTTTACCTACCTATGAATGGCTAAAAGAAGATGTCGGTGTAGAATTTAAGGAAGGAGAGCTCATACACTTCGGTGGACACAGTGTCCCTAGAGCTGCGGTTTTCAAGGGGAAATATGCAGTCGAGCTTATCACAAAATTAAAAAAGAAAGCATTATCTCTGGGAGTTGACATAAGAACAGGTGTCAAGGCCGAGAAGTTTATCGTAAAAGATTCTAGGGTAGAGGGAATAACTGCAAGTATAGGGGGATCCAAAGTAAGCTTCATGGGAAGTAAGGGGGTCATCATGACAACTGGTGGGTTCTCTGGAAATATAGAGATGAGGAAAAAACATAACCCTGAATTGGATGAAAGATACAAAACTACAAATCAGAGTGGAATAACTGGAGACGGTCATGTGATGTGTGAAAAAGTTCAGGCAGGATTTGTGCACATGGACTATATTCAGACTTTCCCAATATCAAATCCAAAGACAGGAGCCCTGTCTCATGTGGGAGGATCAAGATTTGACGGAGCCATCCTCATAAATAAACAGGGGAATAGATTTGTAGAGGAGCTTGAAAGAAGAGATGTGGTTTCTAATGGGATTCTTTCACAGGAAGGTGGAGTGGCATACCTTCTCTGGGGACAGGAGATAGAAAGAGTAGCCAATAGAACACAGTCTTCTAAAACAGAGGTGGAAGCCCTTAAAAGAGAGAATCTTTTCTGTGAGGGAGACCTGAAAGAGTGTGCTGATTTTATGGGTATAAATACAGAAGCTATGATGGAAACTTTAGAGAAATATAATGGTTTTGTGGCTTCAGGGAAAGATGAAGAATTTTCCAGAAGGGGAGACCTTCTTCCAATAAAAGAGGGCCCTTTTTATATCCAGGCAGTGGCTCCAGCAGTACACCATACAATGGGAGGAGTCACAATTGATGACAAGAACCATGTTATGGATATAGAGAAAAAGATAATTCCAGGACTATTTGCAGCAGGTGAGATAGTAGGAGGAATCCATGGAACCAATAGATTAGGAGGAAACGCCATTACAGATATACTTGTATTTGGTAAAAGAGCCGGGGAAAATATAATGAATGATTAAATGGGGATTTTCCCCATTTTTTTTTTTTGGTAAAATTCAAAGGAATCAGGTATCCGTAGATTTATAAAAAACGATTAGATATTTCCCAAAACCAATCAGTGTACACCAATTGACTGAACTTTGCTTTTTTTATGTTCAAAAAAAAATCAAAAAACATTGACAAACTGTTTATTAGCAGATATAATTCTACTACACTTAACAATGTTCACAGGGGGTTAATGAGATGGCTACACTATTAGGTCTAGATAAAAAAGATATAGGAACAAAAACACCATTGATGTACTCTAAAATGCGTACAATACTGGAAACAGCATTTTACAGAAATAATGTTATAAGGGTGGAGACTTTAAAAGAAGCTTACAATCTCGCAAAGAACTCTCCTGGAACAATAGTAACTGATTTGCCAATATACAAAACTGAAGAAATAGGTCTTGAAGAAGATTCTAAGGTTCTTATTTTCAACGACGGAGAAAGAACCGGAAGAACTGCAGCAGCTAGAAAAATTCTGGGAGACAGGGGCGTAGACGAAAATGAATACGCAGGAAAACTCAGGGAAGCTGTTTTTTCCTCTAGAAAAAAGAAGATGTACAGAGCCTCTGTATGTGTAGGTCTACATGAAGACTTTATGGTGAGGGCGCATCTGCTTATCCCTGAAGGTTATGAAAATATCCTTTATTCATGGATGCTGAACTTCCAAGATTTTAATGATGAAATAAAGGTAATGTATGATTCCTCTGAGACCATAGAAGAGGGAGACATTTTTGTATACTCTGATCCAGACTGGTCTCATGAAGATCATCCAGTTGGTCTCACATTTTTTGACTCAGACCACAACTGTGCTGCTCTTTTGGGAATGAGATATTTTGGGGAACATAAAAAAGGAACACTTACACTTGCATGGACAATTGCCACAAGATGCGGATATACTCCGTGTCACGGTGGTCAAAAGAGATATAACCTTCCAAATGGTGACAAGTTTGTAGTGGGAGTCTTTGGACTCTCAGGTTCTGGAAAATCTACCATTACCCATGCAAAACATGATGACAAATATGATGTAACTGTGCTTCATGATGATGCCTTTATTATATCCAATGACAACGGTTCATCAATCTCTATGGAGCCATCTTATTTTGATAAGACTCAGGATTATCCTACAGATTCTCCTGATAATAAATATCTTCTTACAATGCAAAACTGTTCGGCTACAATGGACAGCCATGGGAAGATAGTCCCTGTGACAGAAGATATAAGAAATGGAAACGGAAGGGCGATCAAATCAAAGTACTGGTCACCAAACAGGGCATATAAATTTGAAAAAAAATGTGATGCTATATTCTGGCTAATGAAGGACGAGAGTATGCCTCCTGTAATGAAAATAAATTCTTCTACACTTGCAGCAACTCTAGGGGCTACCTTAGCCACCAAAAGGTCTTCTGCAGAGCATCTCTTAAAAGGTGTAGATAGTAATAAATTGGTAATAGAGCCCTATGCAAATCCATTTAGAACCTATCCTTTGTGTAATGACTATAAAAAATTCAAGTCTCTTTTTAAAGAGAGAGAAATAGAATGTTATATACTTAATACCGGGTTTTTTCTTCACAGAAAGATAACACCGGAAGTTACACTGGGAATTATAGAGTCGATAATTGAAAAAAAGGGCGGGTTCAAAAACTTCGGTCCTGTAGAAAATATAGAATATATGGAGATAGAAGGATATAATCCGAACTTTGACGATGTAAACTATATCAATTTAGTCCAAAGCAGAATCCAGACTAGGCTTGATTTTATAGGGCAACTGAGAGAATTCAACAGACTTCCATATGAGGCCAGTGAATCACTTTATAAGATTCTTGAAAAACTTGACTCAATTAAAAAATAGCGGAATCTAAAGTATGGAAAAAAGAGCAGAGAATAATTCTGTTCTTTTTTTCTATATTTTAGCTTTTGGGTTTCAAAAATTCTAAATATGAAAAGGAAAATAGTAATTTGATGTTTGCAGAAACAATAATCTGAAAGAGTTAAATTCTTATATACTTTGACTTATTTTTGCCAAAGGTTTATAATTATAAAATAACAATTAACAAATAATAAGGGGGATCTCATGAAGGTAAAAATTTGCCAGGGAAAAGAGGTAGTTATAGAAACAAAAGTAACCTCTCTCAACATTTATGAAGATGGGTGTGTTGAATTTCAAGTGCCTGATAACTGCTATTATGTAACAACTCAGGGAATAAACCCAGAAAAGGGAGAAAAAACATTGTGGTTTGAAAAGTTTAAAAATCCAGACGACCTAGAAGATCCCACAGAGATAAGAGAGCTTCCATTAGGAAGTGTAAAAATATCACTCATGCTAAATGAAAAATGGGAGGAAATTCCTTTAAGGGGAACCTTTTAAAAAAAAGATATCTCAAAAAAACTGAGAGAATGAAAATTACCCTGTATTTATTTGAAATTAACAATATTAAAAAAGAATGGAGAAAATGAATTATGATTGATTTACCAAATTGCCCAAAATGTAACTCAGAATATACCTATGAAGATGGAAGTGTCTTTGTATGCCCAGAGTGTGCTTATGAGTGGACTTTAGAAATGGAAAGCGAAAACAGCGAAGAGAAAAATATAGTAAAAGATTCAAATGGAACAGTTTTAAATGACGGAGATTCTGTGACAGTTATAAAAGACCTTAAGGTAAAGGGAAGCTCCCTGGTGGTAAAAATAGGAACAAAGGTAAAAAATATAAGATTGGTAGAAGGGGATCATGATATTGCTTGTAAGATAGACGGTATCGGATCTATGAACTTAAAATCTGAATTTGTAAAAAAAATATAGACAGATTAGTAGGAAGAGTTTTAAGTTCCAAAAACTTTCAGATTGCTGGGAGCTTATCGAAGCCGGGGTTAAAAGCTCCCGGTTTTTTTTGTAGACTAAAAAAGACATAGAGTTTATACTATAATTAATTCAAGTTGCTACTTGAAAGAAATTCTAATAAATTACTAAATTTATCTGAATATCAGAATCAAAAGATTTTGTCACGAATGGACACTAATAAAAGATAGGGAAATTAACACGAATAATAAAAAAACCTTTTGGTCACAGAGGACGCAGAGAAAAAGCAGGAGTTTTACAGAGTTAAAACCAAACTATATATGCGTTCTTTTGCGAGAGGTTTTTTTATCCCTTTTCCCTTGCCATTGATAAAATCAGCGTTAAGAATGACCGAAGTGGAATCCTTAGATAAATTCGACTGTTTGAGCAGAGCGAGTAGCCAAAAAATAACGAGTGATACGAGTATATTTTCTGGTTCTCAGAAACTTGTTTTCTGAGTTTCCCTATTGCTATTGGATTTTCAAGGTTATTTAGCTGATTTTTCACAGGCTTGAACTTTTGGTTACTTTTCTTTCAAGAGAAAAGTAACGAATCCCGATAAATTCAATACTTTAATTTGAAATAAAGCTAGTAACTTAGGTTGATTAAAGTGGGATGTAAGAATTATAATCTGGGGTCTGGTTGAAAAACTGTATTTTTATTGTTTCAAAGGGATGGAAATTTGCTGTTTAAAAAGAATTCTAAATCTCACTGGGATGGTATGAAAAGGATTCTAGGGAATCTCTGAAACTTATAAATAAAACAAACATAAAAAGTAATATTCTAGATATAGGATGTGGGAAAACAACTCTTATAAGGTCACTTCTTGAAAAGGGGTATGAAAATATTATATGTGTTGATCTGAGTGACAGTGCAATAAAAACAAGTGTACTGGACTCAAGGTACGGACCTGGGATGAAAATGAGGTTTTGGAAAGGCTGGGAAAAAGCTTCTCACTGATAGAAGCTTGTGATTATATTTACACAATGCCCTCAAAAGATTTGCGTGAATTCAGATATATGATGTTTAGGAGAGAAGAGTTGTCTTAGGAAAAATAGACCTATGAAAATTATATGGAGTTTTTAGATTTATGGACGAGAAAAGTATAGAGGGGGGAGAATGAGTAAAATTAATGATATTTTGAAAAAATATTTTGGTTACAGTGCCTTTAGAGATGGTCAGGAAGAGATAATCGAAAATATTTTAAATAAAAAAGATACCCTGGGAATAATGCCCACAGGGGGAGGAAAATCCATATGTTATCAGATACCGGCCCTGATCTTTGACGGGATCACACTGGTGATTTCACCCTTGATATCTCTCATGCAGGATCAGGTAACTGCCTTGAATTCCCTTGGAATAGAGTCAGTATATATAAATAGCTCCCTCTCTCAGAAAGAGTCAAATGAGATATTTAAAAATATAAGTCTAGATCGGTATAAGATCGTATATGTGGCACCAGAAAGATTGGAAAATGAATATTTTTTGGAACAGATAATGACTAAAAAAATATCTCAGATTGCAGTGGACGAAGCTCACTGTATATCTCAGTGGGGGCATGATTTTAGAAAAAGTTATCTGGGAATACCTAGGTTTTTGAAAAAACTTCAGTCTAAGCCTGTTATATCGGCTTTTACAGCTACAGCTACACCTAAGGTAAGAGATGATATAGTTGGAAATCTGAAGTTTGAGCCTGATATATTTTTAAATGGATTTGACAGAAAAAATCTGAAATTTACAACGGTAAAGGGTGTAAATAGTCTGGGATATATAAAAAAGTATCTGAAAGAACATAGTGGCGAAGGAGGAATAATCTATGCATCTACCCGTAAAGAGGTAGATTCTATTTATAATGAACTTTTGAGCAGGGGATACAAGGTGGGTAAATATCATGCAGGGCTCAGAGATTCTGAGAGAGAGGAGTATCAAAACAAGTTTGTAGAGGATGAGCTAGATATAATGGTTGCTACTAATGCTTTTGGCATGGGAATAGATAAGTCTAATGTGAGGTTTGTTATACACAATAACCTTCCAAAAGATATAGAAAGCTATTATCAGGAGGCAGGAAGAGCAGGAAGGGATGGGCTTGATGCTAACTGCGTTCTTATATTTAATCCTAAAGATATTTTGACTCAGAGATTTTTTATAGAAAATAACCAGTTTGACAATTCCCGAGAGATCATGGATGCAAAATATGAGAAACTAAATGCCATGGTGAATTACTGCCATACTTCTCAGTGTATAAGATCCTATATACTTGAATATTTTGGTGACGAGAAAATAGAAAACTGTAACAACTGCAGCAACTGTCTGGACACCGGTCAGACAGAGGATATAACCATAGAAGCACAGAAGATAATCTCCTGCATAGGAAGAACCGGTGAGAGATTCGGGGTCAACATGATAGTGGGAATACTGGCGGGATCTAAAAATCAAAATATACTAAAGTGGAATTTAAATAAGGTGAGTACCTACTCACTTATGAAAGAGTATAAGCAAAAGGAGATAAGAGCCATTACAGATCTGCTTATTGGTGACGGATATATAGAGGTTCTAAAAGGTGAATTTCCAACTTTGAAGTTGACTAAAAAAGCTTATTCATTTATAAAAAACAGAGAAACTTTTTTAAGAAAGACAGCACTAGTGGATAAAAGAGTTACTTATGAAGGAGAACAGTATTTTGAAGCTCTTAAAAAATTAAGATACGAAATAGCCAGAGAAGAGGGAAAGCCGCCCTATACTGTCTTTTCTGATAAGACCCTTCATGAGATGGCCAAGTACCTTCCCTTGAATAAGGAGGAGATGCTGGAAATACACGGAGTGGGAGAGGTGAAATTTGAGAGGTATGGGATGAAGTTTATAGAGGCAGTAGAAAAAATAAAATCATCATCTTCCTCATGAAAGATACAATAATTTGTAATATTTAAATCTTGGAAATAAAAATTCTGTAGAAGGCTCAATTTAAAAATTTTTTATATTATATATTTGAAAAATGAATTTTCCTATGATAAGATTTAATTAGATTAAATCTTATCATAAGGGGGAATTATGAATTTAAAGGATACTAAGACAGAAAAAAATCTACTTTCTGCTTTTGCAGGGGAATCACAGGCTAGAAACAAATATACATATTATGCTTCTCAGGCTAAAAAAGATGGATATAACCAAATTGCATCATTTTTCGAAGAGACAGCACACAATGAGATGGCACATGCAAAAATATGGTTTAAACTTCTTCATGAAGGGATGCCTTCAACTGTTGAAAATCTAAAGGATGCAGCTGATGGGGAAAACTATGAGTGGACTGATATGTATGAAAATTTTGCAAAGGATGCAGAGGAAGAAGGGTTTAGTAAGATAGCTTTTCTTTTCCGTGAAGTTGGTAAAATAGAAAAAGAGCACGAGGAAAGATATCTTCAGCTTTTAAAAAATGTAAAAGATGAAAATGTATTTAATAAAGAGGAAAAGGTAGTATGGGAATGTGGAAACTGCGGATACTTAGTTGAAGGGGTCAAGGCACCTGAAGTTTGCCCTGTATGCGATCACCCAAGAGCACACTTTAAAGTTCAGGCTAAAAATTATTAATAAAATTTGTTACTGTCATGGAAGAGTCCGAAGGGGCTCTTTTTCTTTAACTTATAATAGCTAGGGTATGCAATCAATTGATAGCTATAAAAATTGAAAAAATTAATTTTAAATTATATTATGTTAAAGATTAAATTTTTTGTATACTATGATAAATACATCAATAAAAGAGGAGGATCACTATGTGGGATAGTACGGTATTATTTGCATTTGGACTTACACTATTCGCAGGGCTTTCAACAGGCATAGGAAGTGCCATGGCCTTTTTTGCCAAAAAAACGAATACTAAGTTTCTTTCCATTGCCCTAGGTTTTTCAGGAGGAGTGATGCTCTATGTGTCATTTGTAGAGATATTTGTAAAGGCAAAGGATGCTTTGGTGGCAGAGCTAGGTACAAGAAACGGATATTGGGTTACCACTTTGGCATTTTTTGGAGGGATAATGGTTATAGCTATTATAGATAAACTTGTACCTTCTTTTGAAAATCCCCATGAAGTGGCAGGTATAGAGGAAATGGTAGAGATAGAGAATATGGAACACCATCTTGAAGAGATGGAAGAGGAGAAGGCCAGTGAACACACAGGTCATAAACATAAATCAGGGTCTCTATATAGAATGGGTATATTTTCTGCCTTGGCCATAGGTATCCATAACTTTCCAGAGGGGCTGGCTACCTTTGCCTCGGCAATTAAGGACCCAACTCTAGGAGTTTCAATAGCTGTAGCTATAGCCATTCACAATATACCTGAGGGAATAGCAGTATCTGTACCGATATATTATGCTACTGGAGATAAGAAAAAAGCATTTTTATATTCATTTTTATCTGGACTTTCAGAACCAATAGGAGCCTTAGTCGGGTATGTATTACTTTTCAGGTATTTTAATGATTTTGTATTTGGGATACTTTTTGCAGGAGTAGCAGGTATAATGGTATTTATCTCATTGGATGAACTACTTCCAGCAGCCCAAAGATATGGGGAGCATCACCTTTCAATCTACGGATTGGTCAGTGGTATGGCAGTTATGGCAGTAAGTTTATTGCTCTTTGTTTAAAGAATAAGCTATTAGTATTACTTGTTTTATTCTTTAGTGAAAAAGTAAATAAAGTGGAAATGAAAATCATGAAAATAGACAAAAGTGTATAGATTATTTTATAATTTAATATGGCATATAGTTTTTTTATTTTAAACTTTTTTTAAAAAACTTCAGTCAAAATATTAGAACATAAAAAATGAAGCATAATATTAAAAACCTCTCCTTAAAAAACAGCGGTCATCTCCCCGACGGCTGTTTTTGCTTTTCAAACTGAAAAATCTAGACAAGTTGATGGCTAAGAAACATAAGGCTTAAAAAATCACCTTATAAAAAATTGAGAATTAATTATTTAATGTAGACATATAGAGAATATAGGATTATACTGTATACAAGAGTTTTAATTTTATAATTTATAGTTCAAAAATATTTATTTTCCATAAAAACATGTTTAGAGGAGTGGAATATGATATATATAATTCTCGCAGTGGGAGCCTTGGCAGCAGGAGTTATAACTGCTATTGCAGGGGGCGGAGGAATGCTCATAATGGCTATTCTGATGATGGTGGATATGCCTATAAAAATGATAATAGGAACCAACAGGCTAAGTGCCCTGATGGATAACGGTACCAGTGCATATCACTACAATAAAAATGGTAATGTAAACAGGACATTCTTAAAATATGCCATAATACCTGGGGCTGCAGGAACCATAGTGGGTACAAAGATGCTGGCTATGATGGATGGAAAAGTACTTGAAAGACTCGTTCCTATGATACTTATAGCCCTTGTGATACACTCTCTTACCTCTAAAAAGGTGGGGATAGAAAGCAACTTTGAAGGTTTCACAAAAAAGAGCGTGGTTATGGGAATAATTGTTACCTTTCTTATAGGGGTTTATATGGGGTTTTTCGGAATGGCTGCAGGAAGTTTTTTTGCCCTGGCACTTGTGTATATATTTAAATTTGATTTTTTGGAGGCTGTGGCTACAGTGAAGCCCCTGCTTTTTCTCATGGGAGTGACTTCTATATTTTTCTATGCTGCAGAAGGTCTTATAGATTATAAATATGCGCTATTTATAACTTTTTTCAGAATTTTAGGAAGTCGTTTTGGAAGTAGTTATGCAAGTAAAAAAGGTTCTAAACTTGTAAAACCAGTTTTTTTGACTCTCTGTATGACAATAGTGTTGAAAGATATATTTTATTAATTTTTCAAAATAAGACTTGATTTTTCAGGTCTTTTTATTTTTTTTAAAAGGATATGATCAAAAATAATGAAAGAAATTAAAATAAAGAATTCTAATGCAGAAAAATCGGAGGTGAAAATGAAGGGTAAAAAAAGAATCTTAAAAAAAATAGAAGGATACAATTTTAAATTTATATGTAGAATAACTCCTGAAACTCATAAGGGGAACTTAATCGAGTATTCTCCTCAGGAGGAATTTAGTGATTTGGAAAAAAAGAAGCTCAATCCCTATGGGAAAGAAAAGTTTTGTAAGTTTAGAATTCCAAAAATAAAAAGTTCCGGGGTATACTGCATAATGAAAAACAACAAGGTGGTTTATACAGGGGAATGCCTTAGTCTAGAACAAAGGTTCAACTCAGGATATGGTGTGATATCATCTAGAAATTGTTTTGAAGGATTCCAAACTGTGAACTGCAAGGTAAATAGTCTTATATTGAAGTCATATAAAGAAAAATCAAAATTAGAACTTTATTTTCTAAAAACTTTCAATAGGAAAAAATTTAAAAAAGAATTACAAGAAAAACTCAAACCCTTGTGGAATGAAAAAAAGGTTGTCTTTAGTTCTGATATAACAGTGCAAGAAGATAGCAGAACAGGTGAAATAGAAAATAAGGACAGCAAGTATGGGAAATACAGGAAGATATTCAACTACCTGAAAAATGAAAAAGCAGAGAGTATAGAGGTGACTTTATCGAAACTAGAAGATATTTTAGGCTTTAAACTTCCAAAATCGGCTCGTGCTTATACAGCCTGGTGGTCAAACGGGGGGCACTCTCACTCTAAAACCTGGATGGATGCAGGATATAAAGTAAAGGTTGTAGCTCCTGGAGAAAAAATATGCTTTTATAAAACTTAATTAAAAATAGACCGATCTATAAATCTAGAACGGTCTATTTTTCTGTTTCTTAGAAATTATTTGAATTTTAAAAATGCTTTTACCAGTTCCCTGTTGTAATCTGGAATATCAGGGGGTCTTCTGCTAGAAACAAAATTATCATCAACCACAACAGCTTCGTCATGCCATATAGCCCCTGCATTTTCGAGGTCATCTCTTATACCAGGGGTGCTGGTCATATTTTTCCCCTCTACAACCTTAGCAGATATGGTGACCCAAGCAGCATGGCATATCTGACCTATTACTTTTTTCTCTCTGTCCATATCTTTTATAATTTTTAAAAGTTCTGGATATCTCCTGAGTTTATCAGGGGACCATCCACCAGGAATCAGGATTCCGTGGAAATCTTCTTGAGAAAGCTCTAAAAAAGAGTGGGTCGATTCGGCAGGAACACCGTATTTACCGATATATTTTTTGTTTTTTTCTATTCCCGCTACTACAACATTGGCCCCTTCTTCACGGAGCCTCATGACAGGTACCCAAAATTCCAGGTCTTCAAAATCGTCACTTAATACAGCAAGTACATTGATGCCTTTTAATTTCATAAATAAACACCTCCTATTATTAAGTATTGCTCAAAACTCAAAATAATTAAAGGAATAAACATAAATAATGCTAGATTTTAGTTAATGGAAGCTGGTGTAAAGATTATTTTTCAAGGAGATTCTGTAGGTCGTGAAATAATTTAAATGTATAATGAATGATATTATGATGGGAGGTAATTATGAAAATATTAATAGAAGAAGATGTAAAAAATTACTTGAGAAAAAAAGAAAAGTTAATTTTAGAAATAGCTTACGACGAACCTAAAGGGTGCTGCATCCCCTATACTCCTGCCGTTCAGCTAAATACCTTTAAAGAATATTCCAACAAAAATAGATACAAAAGTTTTCAGGTAGATGAATTTACGATTTTTGTAGAGAACTCCCTCCTTGAAGAAAAGGGGTTCAGAGTTTATTCACAAGTTAAGTTACCTTTCCTTCCTGTGGTCATAGAAATTGAAAAATTATAGAGACTTTTTCAGAGCTTTTTAACATGTAGTTTCAGTAAAAATGGGACCTACATTCTTTAGTTGAAAGATAAAAAAAGTGGAAACGTAAAACACAAAAATGTTTGATTTTATTTTTATATAGGGATGATAAGCCAAAATTATGATTCATAGAGGTGACTTTTTATGATATAATTCTGAGATATTTTAAGAATCATATGAGCAGTTCATAAGTAAATTATATCTTAAGAGAAGTGTAATTTTAAATGTTAAAGCCGGGTATTTTCAAGTGGTTACAAGGCTTATCAATGAAAAGTTTATACATCAATCTATGCTCACTGGGAAAGGCGAAGTTTGGCTTCTTGCTAAGATGAGGGAAATATTAGGGGTATAGAAAAAGCACATAGGAAATCAATCCTATGTGCTTCTATTTTAGATTTACCACTCATATAAAAACCTCCACGGTCAATGGATCATACTTCCAATGACTAGGAAGATCATATTAAATTTACACTAAATTTAGGATAATACCCCTCCATTCAGGGGTCTCTTGAATTTTTTGGGTATTATACAGTTTTTTGCAAGTTTTACAACCGATTATATGGATCAATATTGTAAAACATTATAACTCTTTCAGCTCTTTTTTCAAAATTCTTAGGGCAATATCGGGGAAAATTTCTTTGAGTAGTCCCATAGAATAAAGAATATATCGCTCATCCAGATAAAATTTCGAGGTCCTAGGTAACAAAAAATTTTCTTCCTCTTTTCCACTTTTTAGTACTGATGATAATATTTTTTTGGGGTCTTCATTATGGATGATTGGACCCCCTGTACCGATTATATTTTTTACAGTAGTAATATTTTTACCTACCTGCAATAATTTACAATTTGCTGAATGCACATGCTCAATACGACCTGCATGTCTACGTGCAGAAGCCTTAGCTGCTATCCCAGCCAAAACCCCATCTAAGTGTTTTTCATCTTCAGTATCAGGGAGATAATCATTAAATACTACGCGATGTTCGATAGCATCTTTTACCCATGTTAAGTCTTTTCCACAACTTTCTGATAACTTTTCTGGACCAATTTCATTGATCATCAGTCCTGAGGACTCACGAACACCTAAGTCACTTTCTACAGTTCGCTTAGAATATGTCTCTTTTGCTCCTGATAATCTGGCACCTCTATACGAACTCTGTTCAGCAAATGAATGTACGTCAGTAGTGGCCCCCCCTATATCAATTATCATAAGCTCACCAATTCCACTTTCACATGCAGTTCCTCTTGTAAGTAATTCCCCAGCTGAAAGTACAGCAGATGGCGTGGGCATCAATATGCTGTCTAATGTCTCCTTCACCTTATCTAGGCCCTTCATGTCGACTATTCTCTGCAAAAAAACTTCTCTCACTATATTTTCAGCCATTTCAGTATTTAACTGCCCTATATCAGGTATGAGATTATTTGCCACAAAACATTGCTTTCTTCCGATCTGCATCAAACCTCTAACTTTAGTGGCAATATTGCTATTACCTGCATATATAATCGGAATGGTTAAATCACTTTCTGCCAGTACCGCTGCATTGTGTAGTAAAATTGTTTCATTACCATTTTCATATCCACCACAAAATAAAACAATTTCAACTTTTGCATCGATAAATTCCTTAATTTCTTCAGGTCTTATTTTACCTGAAAGTGTAAATAAAATTTTTCCACCTGCTCCAAATGCTGTATTTCTTCCCGCCTTTATACTAAGGCTCTGACTAAGACCTATCACTGCCATTCTCAAGCCACCAGCGGCACTTGAAGACGCCAATTTAATTGCCTCTTCAAATTTGTCTTCTTTCAACACAAGTTTAGCACTGTCTAAGCATTTTTGCAGTCCGACTCTGGCATCTGTCTTCACTGTTGAAGGAAAACAGTTAGTATGAAGGATTTTTTCTTCTTTTAATGAAACTACGACAACTTTTGTATGGGTACTCCCAAAATCTAATAAAATAGCATTATCCATAAGACTCTGCCCTTATCTTGCTTCACTGTAAATTTTTTCTATAATATCAACTATAAGATCCATATTATTGTCACAGTTTACCCCTAAATCCTTAACCTGAAGAGTTACGTCTTCAGCAAGGCTGCCGCCATCTAGGTTCTCGTTGATCAATCCACCCATAACAAGTTTCACGTCTAGATCATCTTTTTTAATTTTTTCAACAACTTCTTTTGCATAGGTAAGTGCAATACCGTTATAAGTACTTATGACTATTACTTTTGCTTCAGTTTCAAGAACTGTTTCGATCAGTTCATCTGGAGTTACATAAGTACCCAAATCAAATATTGTTGCCCCAGCCTTAGCAACTATTGTTTTTACTATTTCTTTACCGTAATCATGAATATCCGTCGTACCAACGATTACCTTTTTTCCTTCCAGACGTTTTTCTATGTCTCCGATTCTGCCTAAAGCCACCGATTTTTTACTGATTAAAGTCTTGGTCATATCTGTAGGACGTACAGGCATTCTTTCTCTCAGCCCGTCTTTTTCCCTGGCTCCCACACCAAAATTATCTTCTAATTGTTTAGGTCCGATGGCTTTCAGTGCCGCCATCATTTGACCTGGATGCTTTGTATCTACCCCTAAATCTTCTAGACCGTTCATCATTCTTTCAAAGAACAAATTACCTCCTGCCAGATAAACATCAGTTTCAGCTTCAATCTTTGCCCAATCAATATACGGTTCCATAAATTTAGACTTTTCTATCATCATATCTACACATAAGTGACCATCGACTATCTCTTGGGCAGTTGGTACACGTATAGCTTCAGTTACAGGAACCGAAGCAACCGAATGACCTGTAGGACAGTGACGTTGGAATATTGCATCAGCCAATGAGAAAGATGACAAGGCACCGAAGTTACGTTCTAAATCCAAGCCATAGTCCACTGTATTACCAAAAATCATGGTACCAGGAGTCTTATATTTATTTAACCTCTGCATCGTATTGTGCATGATAATCCTTCCCATAGGATCACTGAATAAGTTTCCGTAGGCATGTGATAGTCTGGCTCCTAAAAGTTCCTCGACGATGTATCTCTCCATAATTGCCCAACCTGTTGTACTGATTAAATCTGTAAATTGATTTCCAAAACCATCATCAATATTTGAGTGGACAACAGTCCCTTCAAATTTACCCATCAAATAGAATGCCTTCATGGAATTCCAAGTACGGTCATATTCTAAATCGACTCCGGGATATTCATAAGTAAAATAGTGAGATACATTACCTACTGAAGTAGCCCCAGCCTTGAGAGCATAAACTGTGTTTTCCCATGCGTTGGGACAACCAATCATATGATCAGATAAGTGGGGTTGAACAGGCACTACCTGCCCTAACGCAGCCCACTCTTCCGGTGTCTCCAAGCAAAGACCTGTCCCCTTGGGAAGTTTATGTCTATATTCTTTAGGTACACCCATTACCCAGTCACATATAAATCCAAAACGTGTAATGTGACTACCACGTTTTTTTAGTTCATCGTATATAAATTTAATATTTTTTGCTGTTTCGTCCCAGCTGTTCCATCCGACGTGTGAATGTTTAGTCAGTTCTCCTTTTTTCATACACTTCAATTTATATTCATTCTCAGACTTCACACCGTGCTCTTTAAAAAATAAAGTTTCTCCCACTGTAATATCCTTTGCAGCAGCATCGACTTCTCTACGCATGGTATCCATATCGGGTAGATCTTTCCATTCAAATCTCTTGTTAAATTTAATATCCATTATGCCTCCTCTAATTCTAGTTTTCCACTCATACGCATTCTTACGTTTTTAACAATAATAAAACCTAATAATAGAATACCTGCATACCCATTAATTACATATACAAAATTTAATAATTTATTAAACGGCACTCTTAAGGCGATAAAATAACCTATTATTGCCAGAATAAGTGTTAATATATAAAATTCTTTTGATTTTTCTTTTGCAAAACGCGATGTAGCTGTCCACAGTAATGGAACCGATGTCGTATAAATTGCAAGGAATACTACGATTGCAAATATAGGTGCAAATATTGGCATTAACTTATTTACTAATATTAAGTTTGGTATTTGTGCATCTTTTATTATTTCAACATTTGCAGTCAGAGCGAATCCGCTTACAACGATTGCTAATGTGTTGAGTATTGCTGCTGTTATAACAGCTATGGTAACTTCTTTACGTTTATTTTCAGCTCCAATTTTTGCCATAAATCCACCGAACCAAAGCATACAGAATCCTGCATATGATCCTCCTGCCAATAACCAGTTAGAAGATGCCTGCATTACTTTAATTTCACCTGAATTAATTTTTTGTACTGCTGTCGGTATATTTCCCCCATCACTAATTAGTGCATATATTCCTACGGCTGTACAAATTATAACAATTATAGGTCCTATTTTCCCGATAATATTAACAAGTGACTTTAATCCTAATATTACTGTTGACGCCGCTAAAATAGTAATAATCAATCCCCCGGCATATTTTGGAATAGCATATTGTTGCTGTAAAGTCGCCGCTGCTCCACCAACCATAACAATAAATGACATGTAGCAAAATACCACTGAAAATACATCATAAATGGTTCCCACAATATTTCCACAGAAATATCTATATACATCAACACCTTTTTCAAACTTGCCAACATATCCCGCCCTTGCATATGCATAATTGGAATAACCAAAGATAATGAGGAAAACCATCCCCACTAGTATCCCTTTATATCCATAAGAAGTAATAAATTGAACTACTTCCTGCCCTGTAGAATAACCGGAACCGATTGAAAATGCCAATATAGCTCCTATCAGTGTTAAAATTGTACCAAAATTTAATTTACCCCCATCATGTTTCATAACATTTCCCCCTTGAAATTATTTACATATACGAAGCAGATATTTGCTTGTATAGTTATAGATATAAATTTTATTATGGATAATTTTATTTACAGAAATCTTTCCACAAATTCACATACCTAAAATTAAAGCCTTATTTTATATGCTGTACTATTAATGAACTTTATCTAATAAAAAAAGTCACACTACTCCCATTTAAAAATAAAATGAAAGTAATATGACTTTATATCTTTTGAGGCTAAAATAAAGCTGAACTTTATCTTTTCTTAAAAGACGCCACTTACTTAATAACTATTGTATCTTACTTTTATTTTATAAGGAAACGTTTCCACAGTGTCTGGTATCTATTCCGAATGCTGTAATATTTATTGAAGTTATGTTTTGTAATTTTTATATTTACAGTTTATATTCTTATTTGAATGGTGTCAATCTTTTTTTTACATGACCTTAAAATATCTGCCCAACATATTGTAGCCTATCCACAAACTCTTCCTGTTTTTATGGATATAAATGATATAGCTGACTTCGGTCAGATATATTTTCTAAACAATTATTTACTCGAATTGTGCAAAAAATTTAAAAAAAGAGCTAAGCATTTGGCTTAGCTCTCTCTATATCAATACCCAAAAGGCTCTAAAAACCTTTGCAATCGTTGATGTCTTGATAGAAGTGAGCTACACCAAACACCCCTCACGACTAAAAGTCTTTCTTGTTTGTTAGCCTTATAACAAATTCATACAACGTTTCTGCTAATTCTATCAATTCAACCACTTCATCTTCTTCTGGCATAACTTGGTTGTTATTAAAATATCTATATAGAGTATCATTAGGATTCAATATTCCACACGCTTTCTTCATCTTTTCAAATTCTTGGTTTTCAGAAATACAGGCTTTTAGCAACATCAATAAATTGTGTGTTCGTAACTTTCTATCTTCTGTATCTATCCCTTTATAATTGAGATAAGCCTTCATAGATTTTTCAGCACATTGCTGACAATGATAGGCCGATGTATCAAGTGTTTTAGGCTTTATAAGCCCCTTTTTCGCAGTAATGAGATCATTCTTGGCTCTAAGCAATAATTGTTCCCACTTATCCATGAAGTAGTACCCCCTTGCTATCTACATAGCTCTCAAGGCTTCCTAGTATTTTCTTTGAAAGATCAAATTCTTCTGGTGTTTCTACGACCAAATCTACTGGAAAATCCAAATCAAAAAGAACATCTGTAGCCTGAGCTATTCTTTTTCCTAAACTTAGTTCTCTAAATTTATTACTGACAACTAATATATCTAAATCACTCTCTTCAGTTGGCTCTCCCCATGCATAAGATCCAAATACATATACTTTTTCTGCATTATATAGAGATAACAGTTTGTCTCTCAATGAATTTATTTTCCTAAGATTAATCATCCTTCCCTCCTTCAAAACAGGCTATATTTTCATTATATCTTATATTTTTCAAATACTCAACTTACTTTGTTTCCATCCCATACTTACTTACCCCTCTATAAACGTTATTCTCCTGATCTACATACTCATTAACTCTCTCTACTATACCAGAAGCCGTTTCATCATTCACCAAGAAATTTTCTAGCTCTGTTAAAACATAATCCTCGATATATTTTGGATAGGTTACAATATGTTGGACAGTTTTCTTAAGGTCATGTATTGTTGAAAATCTTGTGTACAACAACTTAGGAGGTGAGTCTCATGGAGATCAAGCCTTATAATATTGAGATTGTTATTGAAAAGAAAGCTTTAGAAATTATCTCCAAAGTAGGTTCCCTTGCTATGATCTGTGAAATAGGTGCTACTAAGGAAGGGGTTGCTGATTTCTTTGAGGTTAGTCCTAGGACTATCGAGAGAGTTTTAGAGGATAACAGGCAGGACTTTCTGAGATGTGGGGATTTTAGAAAAACTAAGAAGCAACTGAAAAAACTTGGTTCCGACAAATTTGTTGGTAGCAAAATACCGAGAAAAGTCACCAAAATCAATCTTTTCAATAAAAAACAAGTTATGCTTTTTGCCTGCTACCTAAACACACGTCCGAGGTAGCAAACAGGTAATTCACTACCTTATCCAGTTAGAAAGCTCCCTATCTACTGAAACTAAGATAGATGCCCTTTTAAGGGCTTTAGTACAGTGGGATAGCATTCCTGATGAATACAAATCTCATATCTACATGCAAACTATGAATGAGCTTAGCAAGGCTAGAGGATTAGTTGCATTTGCTGAAAGTGTTAGTGATTCTGACACTTTAATTTCAATCAATGATTTTGCAAAGACTACATGCGGGACTCTTGGTTTGGGGAGGAACAAGCTTTTTCAAGAGATGAGGTTCAATGGTATTCTTAGTAGTCAAAATAGACCTTACCAATATCATATCAAAGCTGGGTATTTTCAAGTTGTGACTAGGGTTATCAATGGAAAGTTTCTACATCAACCTATGCTCACTGGAAAGGGTGAAATTTGGTTACTTGCCAAGATGAAGGAGATCTTGGGGAACTAGCATCTATTTTCTTTAGAATACAATTCCCAACTTTCGGGTTCCCTCTGTCACTTTTCCAAAAATTATTTTTTTATAGTACTTCCCTCATTATTTTAGCTATGTTACAATAATACAGTAATTATACCACCCAGTGTAACGAGTTGTACTTCCCTAATTATTTTAGCTATGTTACAATCGGGGAATCGGACAGGTGGAAATACACCGGGTTGTACTTCCCTAATTATTTTAGCTATGTTACAATGCAAGAAGTAGGGGACGCAATTGGGGCCAAGTTGTACTTCCCTCATTATTTTAGCTATGTTACAATAGAGTTTCAGTTGAGGCAGCTTTGTTAGCTGTTGTACTTCCCTAATTATTTTAGCTATGTTACAATCAATCGTTTAAATTTATTAGACCCTATTCCGTTGTACTTCCCTAATTATTTTAGCCATGTTACAATTCACATAACCCAGAATAGGCATCTCCCCATGTTGTACTTCCCTAATTATTTTAGCTATGTTACAATTCTGTTACACTAGCAGGGTCTAAGAGCCCTGTTGTACTTCCCTAATTATTTTAGCTATGTTACAATCATACAATACAGGGGCGTTTCATATACAGAGTTGTACTTCCCTAATTATTTTAGCTATGTTACAATTTAAATACACTAGATGACATTTCAAGTTGCGTTGTACTTCCCTAATTATTTTAGCTATGTTACAATTTTAAAAACTATGACGTTTACTGACTATTAGTTGTACTTCCCTAATTATTTTAGCTATGTTACAATGATATTAATTCTGTATAGAGGTCATCTGTTGTTGTACTTCCCTAATTATTTTAGCTATGTTACAATATACAACTTGATGAAAAGGTTATATTTAAAGTTGTACTTCCCTAATTATTTTAGCTATGTTACAATTAATGTTGGTAAACTTGGAATGAAATTACAGTTGTACTTCCCTAATTATTTTAGCTATGTTACAATATAATAAGCTATATCTTCTGCTATCTCTCCGTTGTACTTCCCTAATTATTTTAGCTATGTTACAATAGCGTTAAAAATGACCCAACCACTCCGCTAGTTGTACTTCCCTAATTATTTTAGCTATGTTACAATTCTCTTAAGTGCTTATGGTACAGGAAGATAGTTGTACTTCCCTAATTATTTTAGCTATGTTACAATCGGCAAGGCTCAATATTCGCCTTTTTGCCTGTTGTACTTCCCTAATTATTTTAGCTATGTTACAATGGTCATCTCTGACTATGTGTCAATATCTGAGTTGTACTTCCCTAATTATTTTAGCTATGTTACAATACAGTAGAAGTTTTAGAAAATCACGGATTTGTTGTACTTCCCTAATTATTTTAGCTATGTTACAATCCCTCTCCTACTTCATCGCCTATGTGTTTGGTTGTACTTCCCTAATTATTTTAGCTATGTTACAATTTTAGAATGGTTGAAAACAGTAACAGAACTGTTGTACTTCCCTAATTATTTTAGCTATGTTACAATTTATCATTATAGGTGAATCCTAGAAGAAAGGTTGTACTTCCCTAATTATTTTAGCTATGTTACAATTTTGATAGAGAATTAAGAAGTCATTTGATGGTTGTACTTCCCTAATTATTTTAGCTATGTTACAATCTGACATTAATACTAGTGGTTCTACAATAGGTTGTACTTCCCTAATTATTTTAGCTATGTTACAATGAACAAAGATACAACAACGTTTATTATTGTGTTGTACTTCCCTAATTATTTTAGCTATGTTACAATCACCGAAACAGTGCCAGTAATGGCTTCCTCGTTGTACTTCCCTAATTATTTTAGCTATGTTACAATTTGGGGTTAATGGATAGTTGGGGACACCAAGTTGTACTTCCCTAATTATTTTAGCTATGTTACAATATGATACTCTATGGCTATATTCCAATATGGGTTGTACTTCCCTAATTATTTTAGCTATGTTACAATACGTGTTTTTAAAGCCCTTATTTATAAGGTTTTTGTGATGTTTCACTTTAAAAAAAACATCCTTCCCTAAATAAAAAATGGCTGATATCAGCCATTTTTTGTTTATATTATTATTGTTTTATTTGTTCCTAAATTCTCTTCTGGCGATGTTTCTTTTGATACTAGTAACTCCATTCCTACATACTGCTTTTCTGTCAAAGTAAGTACCCTTATAGATCCGTTTGGAGGTAAATTTTTATTTAGTTTTTTTATGTGTTTTTTCACACTATCATACCCATTGCAGATTCTAGAATATACAGAATATTGTAGCATGTGATAACCATCATTTAATAAAAACTTTCTAAACGTAGTATAGTTTTTTCTATCTCTTTTATTCGTTGTAGGTAAGTCAAAAAATACAATTATTCTCATAAATTTATACATACCTATGCTCTTGTATTGGTAATATCGAAGGGAGAGGTAGATTTTTCAACTTCCCAATTACACATTTCGTATATCTCTTTATAACTTCCTCTATAGAGATATTTACAGAATACTTCTTACCTAACAATTTTACGTCTACATTTAGAATTTCTACTAGTGCCACTTTATTTTCAGTTGATAATTCTTCGGATAGTTTATCTAAATTACTTGCCACCCACAAATCTATTACTGGTCTGTAAGGTTCTATTATATCATCTGCTAGGTTAAATGCATTATATTCATTCCTATGATGTATCCCCAGAGAACATATATAACCATGGCTTGTTAGAGTTCTAGCAATCCTCCCACGAATAATAGCATAACCATAATTAAGGGCAAAGTTTCTTATATCATGATCTCTTCTTGTAAAACTATCACCAAATAATTTCTGAAAATAATATTTTGCACCTACGGCTTCTAAATTATCTTCATCACCAGATCGGACTTGCTTAGAAAGATCAAGTAGATGTTTATTACCAACACACCCTAATAATTGTAAAACTCTTCCTTGATTTTCTAATTTTTTTATTACTACTTCCTGCCATAATCTTTTTTTATGTGGAATACTCATATCTAATTGTGCTTTTATTACCGCTAGTTGTCTAGAATGTCTTCCATATCCTTGGAATATCCCATTGGGCAAATGCTTATCATCATTAGTTAGTAAAACTATATCTCTGCTCGCAATTTCTTCCAGAACCCTTGAAGTTATTACTATGGATTTATTATCTAGTATTATACTTGAGATGTCTTCTAGGGGGATATTTATCTCACCCCCATTTTTTGTTACCAATAAACCATTGTCCTTAGTAGAAAGTTTAGTAGAACTTGTTATAAAGATGTTTCTCCATCCCATAATATCCTCCTATCTAAAAACTTCGACGCTTTTCCTTTCTAACTCTGCTTAAATTACCAAGTATATCCACTTGATATTTTTCTATATTTTTTACAGTTTTTATTCCAGGTCTAATTTGGATTTTCCCATCATGTGTATCCAATGTAGCTGCCCCTGTTGACGTATCTACACCTCTATAGTACGCTAAGATACTGTCTACGCTTATTTCAGGGATTTCTCCTTTTGTTAGTTTATTTTCATTTTTTATAGATTTGGAATTATGAAACTCAATCTTAATAAGATCATTTGGATAGAATGAATATAAAAACTCATAAGTTTCATCGATCATATCCCAATTTTTATATGGCTTTCGTGTTATTGCTCTATTAGGTAGCTCTTTATATAGAGTTTGATGTACATAAATTGGTACCGTATAAAACTTCCCATTTTTCTTGAATATATCGATTCTCACCATACTACCGTTTGATGCCTGACCTCCGTTTACTGAAACACCTGCATTTTGTTTGTCTTCTATCTTTATGCTTCTTACTATAGGGCCTTTTCCCCCACTATTAGTTGGTTTGTAAAATGGTTCCGCAAAAGCTTTTTCCGGATCATCTTTGTACTCTTCCAATCTTTTCTTTAATGACTCATAAAGTCTTTTGTCTGTATCTCTTCCCTGCATATTTTCTAAATCTTTTAGTTTTATCATATTCAATACTTTCTTGGATACCGTTATCTGTTCATCTATTCTTTTGCTACTTCTTATAGTTTCTTGATGGGCTTGTCCTTTTATTCCACGGCTAGGCATTCTGGATACAAAAACAGGCTTTAAATTTTCAATAAAACTCTCTTCATAATTAAACCAACCAAGATATCTCCTATCACATAACAAATTATAAAATTCTTCCTGTGGATTATCACTTTCTAATCTTTTCTGCAACTCCATACTGAAACCATTCCAAGGAATAGGAAACTTGGTATCTTTTATTTCTTCAAAGTAAATTTCACCGGTTTCTACATCTGTATAATACTCAGTACTAGGTGCAATATCTTTGCTATTTTTTAGCTCTTTATATCTGGAAATATTAGAAATATTATTTATTGCTTTTTGATCTGTTACGGCTACTACCGTCGCATCAAGTGCATGATGAAGATCACCATTCTCTCTGACTTTGTTTAACCCCCACCTTGCTCTGAGTTGGGCTGTCAATCGCCCTGGAACCATATACACTCTTTGTTGGGGCGAGTCTTCTCTATATATTAACCCATTTTCCAGATAGTTAGCCACAAATCTTGATATATATCTAGTGTCGTTTAATGCTCTTGACTTCCACTCTCTGTTGTCTTCTTTTGTAAATTTTTCTTTTAATAGATTTGATTTCTTTCTTGGATGTAACTTCATGGCTTTTACCATGAGTACAAAAGTATCCCAGTCTCTTCCTTGACGATCAAAGTACTCTTTAGGAAGCAAATTACTTTTTTTACGATTTTCACTAGCCAATACCAAAACTTTATTATTATATGAATCATCCACACTTCTGCTATATGGAATTATATGATCAATGTCTGTCATGCTTTCATCTAATATAACATCATTTAAATCCATTTTTTTTCTGGAGTATGCACACCGACCATCTTGTTCTTTATATAGTCTATACTTCAGTATCAATTTACTTTTTACATCTTTTATTCCAAATTCTTCAGATAAATATCTTTTGGTTTTTTCGTTTTCTTGTTCCCTATTTTTATTTTCTTTTATTATCCTCTGTCTGTCATTGTACGATTTTGCAAGGTCTCTAGCTATTTCAACATGAACTGTGTGAGGTATACCGTATTTTCTTATGATTGAATTCACTACTTTTCTTGTTTGGGATACTGCTCTTAATACTACTGGATTTGCTATCAGTTCTTTATTTATTACAGGGAGTAATTCTCCTCTTTGAAATTTTATTCCATTATTTTTAAAATCATAATCCGCTTTTTCGCATGCTTCATTGTAAAGTAAACCTTTTTCCAAATAAGGTAATATTTTTTTTATAGCTTTTAATGATAAGTTAAGAGTTCCACTAAACTCAAGATCCATAAGAATCGTTATATCCTTTTGGTTTAATTCTATTTTTTTTAGATTTGCCTCGATTGTCTTATCGCTTTTATTAAAGGTTAATACTTCTATTATTTTATCTAGTTTGTCTGTATTGTCTGCAATTTCATTTTTCAATTCTACCGATAGATTTAATTTCTTTATTGCGTAGTTACCTATCAATGATATAAATTTTGATTTTTCAGTTTTTTCATTTTGTTTTTCATCCTGGCTATAATTTAAATCTCCAAACCTTTCATCAGAGCTTAAAGATAATAATTTTCTCAATTTTTCATATTTTATTTCTTTTTTAGAATATGCTTCTTTTTCTATTAATGCCCTCTCTTCTTCTGTCAACTTTCTTTTTTCAGATAATCCTGTTATTCTAAAATTATTTAGCTTTTGAAGGAATACAAATCTCTCTCCACTCCAAGTATTTTTTGCAGCTCTTTTCTCTTTAGGTTCAAAGGTGCAGTTTCCTATCATTTTAGCAATCTGACCTAACTCGCTATAATACGGTGAAGGTTCACTTGGACCTTCATCAAAATTTCTCTGACTATTAAATACTTCTATGTATTTTTCCAAGATCTCATCGGTGAATTTATGATTCCCTAATTCTTTTTGTTTTGATTGGATTATTCGTACTTCTTCTTCCAACAATTTTCTGGAAAAGGAAAGTATATATTTTCCCGATTTATTCCTAATATGTTCTGCAAACTTCTCATCTTTAGCTACCATGTCTCCGATAGTTAAATAACCCTTTCCCTCCAGAAGTTTTCTATTCTCTTCTATTCCGCTTAACAGCTCGCCTGTTTCTTTATTGTTTTGGTCTGTCTTCCGTAAAGACTTAAAGCCCCTTCTCTTGGCTATGTGCAGTAATATTTGAGCCAACTCTTCATTAGACAACTTTGACTCCAGAGATCTCGATCTAAGTTCCCAAGGAGACTCTAAATATGGCTTCCTATATATTTTCTCTATTCCCTTTTTCTTTATCAAACCACTTTCGCATAAAATATGTTTTATTCTTTCCAACCTGTGTTTTTTTCTTCTGTTTCTTCTTCTAGCACCTCTTTTTTCTCTTCTTAAAGAAGCCAATGAACTTCCATCCTTTGGATTCTCTGCCTTCTGAAATATTCTGACACCCATATCTTCTATCCGGTCTTTATCTTTATTTACAACACTCCAGCCTATAGAGGCTATCCCTATATCCAACCCTATACTATATTTCACAGTATCCCCCCACCAAATTAATTATACAATTCAAGTTATAATAATTTAATCATCCTTATAAACTTCCCAAAAAAAGGATAAACCCCTAGTCAAAGACTAGGGGTTTAGAGCCTTACAGGATTAATACCAAAAGTATTTACCTTTATTGTACTAACCTATATTATTTTAGCTATGTTGACGACTTCCCTTTCGTCAATATATATTCTAGTATATTTTATTTCTGTTGTCAACTATATTTTATCTTTTGATTAGTATAGATATTAATAAAAAAAAGAACTGAGCTAATTGCTTAGTTCTTTTTCTCTATTTCAATAACCCAAAGGCTCTAGAAACCTTTGCAGTCGTGGATTCCTTGGTGGAAGTGACGGGAATCGAACCCGTGTCCAAGATTACCAGTATCATAAGCTTCTACAAGCTTAGTCTGTGATTAGATCTCACATCAGCCGACCCCACAGACAGGATAAGATGATGCCAGCCTCTTAAATTTCCCCTATACATCGAGACACAGCATCGGGTAAGCCGTATATTAGTTATACTCCATAAGGATTCCTAAACGGCCTCGGAAACCTGGAGCAAGCTACATTATGCAGCTAAAGCGTAATTGTTGTTTTCATCTAAACGATGTTTGGCCTCTCACAGCGACCAACCTGGCCTGCTACCTACAACCTGATAACCCTGTCGAAACCTTGGCACTCCCTTTCATATATCATATTATAGCATTTTTTACACATTATTTCAATTTAATATATTTCTTCAATATCCCTCTAAATATAAGACTCATTGGTTTATCTCAGGGGTTCCATAGCCTTACTTTAATCACACTATCACTGTCTACTGTCACAACTCCATCTTGGAATTTAGGTCTTCTTCTGGGCTTTTTAATAGCTTTAGAAACTCCGTAAGGCTCCTTTGGCTTTCCCCAAAACCATCTGTCAATCACGCCATTTCCATTCATATCTTGGAATATAACTACGGCATAGCTCCCTTTTTCAAGACCTGCTTCGACACCTTTTTCAGCTTCTGCAGGAGTACCACCCCAGATAAAACTTCCCTTCTCTACTTCGTAAGGAAATCCCTCATCTGTTTCAAATACAGCCATATATATAGGAGCGTCTCTTTCCTCTATACCAGTCACCCTTACTGTAAAGGAATAACTTCTAAAGTTCATCAGCATCATAATTATAAATATATATTTCATATTACCTCCGTGATTATTATCTATTTTTTCTTCACAACAACTCTCCTTCCTCTAAAAATCAGAAAATTTAAAAAAAATATTTAGTTATTTTTTTCACTTTAACTCTCTGTTTATTCACCCTCATCATAGCATTTTATCTATTTTAACTTCGAAAATCTTTTTTTTCAGATTGTGAATTTTTTGTACAAATACCTATAAGCCCTTATTTTGCTGGAATTTTTATTTGTATTTATTGGAAAAATATATTACTCTATATGTGTACATCTACAAAAATAAAAAATTTATATAGAAATTAATTTTGTTTAAAGGAGAAAAAATATGTCTAACAGAAAACCTGTAAATAGTTATATTACAAAGGTATTAAATGGAATGGCCCTTGGACTCTTTGCCTCTCTCATTATAGGACTAATATTAAAGCAGATCGGTAAATACTCCGGGCTTGAATCCCTTAGTCACTATGGTCAAATAGCCCAGTACATGATGGGGCCGGCTATCGGAGCAGGGGTCGCCTACACTCGTACCAAGAGCCCCCTTGGAATATTTTCCGCCCTTATCTGCGGAGCTATAGGTGCAGGTACCATAAAGGACGGTGGAATTTTCATCGGAGAGCCTGTAGGAGCCCTGGTGGCGTCACTTATAGGGGTAGAAGTGGCAAGGCTTGTAGAAGATAGGACCAAGCTGAACATAATAATTGTTCCTGCCGCCACAATAATTGCCGGTGGACTGGCCGGGTCTTTTATCTCACCTACCATAAGTAGTTTCATGAAAATGTTGGGAGAATTCATAAACTATCTCACAACCTTGCATCCTGTTCCTATGGGAATACTTCTATCTGTCATAATGGGAATCATCCTCACTCTTCCCATATCAAGTGCAGCTATTTCAATATCCCTTGGTCTTTCAGGACTTGCTGCAGGTGCATCCATAGTAGGATGTTCATGTCATATGATAGGCTTTGCCGTATCTAGTTTCAGAGAAAATAAAGTTAGTGGCCTTGTTTCACAGGGACTGGGTACATCTATGCTTCAGATATCAAACATAATCAAAAACCCTTGGATAGCCCTTCCTGCAGTGGTATCCTCAGCAATTTTAGGACCTTTAGCCACTGTGATTTTCAAAATGGAAGGAAATAAAATTGGTGGCGGAATGGGAACTGCCGGTCTTGTTGGACAGATAGCTACTCTTGAAACCATGGGAAGCAGTGCCCTTGTGAAGGTGGCTATACTTCATTTCATCCTTCCGGCTATACTTTCCTTTACCATAAGTGAGACTATGAGAAAAAAAGGAAGA